>JAYTQX010000427.1:0-2680 GCA_043746455.1 Pseudomonadota bacterium | reverse complement strand
CACGGTTCGCACAATTGCTTGCTCTGGGCGAAGAGCCGGTGGCGACCAAGACTGCGCCCTGAAGCAGCGGTGTTTGTACATGCTGTTGCTTTTGATCGTCTGCGTTGCAAGTCCAACTAGATGGGGAGGAATCACGATGCCAATCGTTACTGCTTTATATGCGGGCCTGCTCGGTCTGATATCCATCGCGGTGGCGTATCCCGCCGGTAGCCTGCGTGGCAAGCTGAATATTCCGTTCGGCGACGGCGGCAACAAGGATTTGCTGATGGCCATGCGCCGCCAGGCCAATTTCGTCGAGTACGTGCCATTGGCTTTGCTTCTGATCGCGCTGCTGGAAATGAACGGTGTGACGAAGGTGCCGATTCACGTGCTCGGTGCGGGCCTGGTGATTGCGCGTGTCTGCCATGCGCTCGGTCTTCGCAACGACACGATGCAGGCTCCGGGACGCCTCGTCGGCGCCGCGGGCACGGTTTTGATCACCGTAGTTACATCGATCTGGTTGGTCGTGCGGTTTTTTGGATAACACGCGAACGAAGAACGAACGGACGAACGCCCGTGCTCCCGGGCTTTGCGCTGCTCCGTCTTAGTCGGGCCACCTTATGCATTCGCGCGGGCTGAATACGCAAGTGCTCAGGTAATTGCGTACCGGTCTGGTCGACATCCGCGCGAGCAGTTGCGTCGGCTTTAGCTTGCCTGACGCCAGCAGGATTTCGTCGCGCATGGCCACGCGATCGATGAAGTCCCTGTCGGATTGTTCATCGACATTGAAATTCCAGCCGAATCGCCGTTCGACAAATGGCAGGATGAGGCAGACATGCGGGGCGAACACCTCGAACTCGAAACGCTCGATGAGCAAGGGCAGGATGTCCTGGGCGCGGATACCTTCGAAGCCCACATTTGCGTGGTTGTAGTTCACGTACGTCTCGCTCAACCGCCCCAGCGTGCGGTCGTATTTGTAGCGGCTCGGGAGCGTCTGCCAAAGTTCCAGCACTTCCTCGACGGCTTCCGGCCAAAGCTGATGTCCATTGCGTCCGATGACGTCGGAGGTGATGAACGATCCGCCCTCGCCCTCGCTCATGCTGGCGCGGATGCTGTCGAAAGCCGCTTCCAATGCCACGAAGTGATGCAGGCATTGGTTCGCAATGACGGCATCGTATTTCTCGACGGTTTTGAACTTTGCGATATCCCCCTGGACAAAGGCGAACTTGGACTCGATACCCAATTTCGCCGCTTCCGCCGCCGCCGTGCGCAGCATGCGTCCATTCAAATCCATGCACGCAAACGAAAAATTGCACATGCCGCGATCTAGCAGATTTTTCGCCAGGCTTAATTCCATTTCGCAGCGACCGGCGCCGACGCTCAACACGCGAACGCGATCGGGGCTTGCCTGAACTTTCTGTTCGACTGATTTCAGAAAAAAGTCGTTGGGCGAAGCGTAGCCAATCGATTCAAACTGCGGCCTGAGAAATTTGTTCGACCAGTAGTGGAAAATCGGCGGCAGATTGTCGACGGCGGGAACGTTGTTGAAGACAAGCTTCTCGATGATTCCGCGCGCCGCGTTGGAGACGAAAGGCGGCGCAATCGACAGCGCGCCTGCGACGACTCGGCGCGCGTGTGCCTTAAGTGCTTGTCTCACGCGCATTGCGGTAAATCCTCGGCGCACGAACAGCGTTCCTGCGAACAAGATACTCGATGCATTGTGGATTTGTGTCGGGGCATAGCATAGTGACAACCCGAACTCGCCACCCACGCCCCATGAAGCAGAACGCCGGCGCAAGGCCGGCGTCGGATGCAGGGCGAAATCCGCGGCGCGATTCAGTGTTTCATATTGCGCCGCAGGTGTTCGATCGCCTGCAGTTGCGCGAGCGCCTGCGCAAGTTCGGCCTGGGCTTGCGCGATTTCGACCGCATCGGTGCGATTGGCCAGCGCGCGTTCGGCCGCGTCCTTGGCGCGGTGCGCGGCCGCTTCGTCCAGATCCTTGGCGCGGATCGCGGTGTCGGTCAGCACGGTGACGACCTGCGGCTGCACTTCGAGGATGCCGCCGGAGACGTAGAAGAACTGCTCGTCGCCGTTCTCCGCGATCACGCGCACCTGACCGGGCTTGAGCTTGGTGATCAGCGGCGCGTGACGCGGCATGATGCCGAGTTCGCCTTCTTCGCCGGTGGCGACGACCATCTTCGCCTCGCCGTGGAAGATCTCGGCTTCGGCGCTGACGATGTCGCAACGGATTGTGGTGGTCATAATTGATTGGACTCCGATCGAGGGACCGGGAGACGGGAAGAGAGAGACGGGAGACGGAACAGCGCGAGAGCTAGTGCGCGTATTCTTTCGTCCCCGTCTCCCGTCTCCCGTCTCCCATCAACTTACGCTGCCTTCTTTTCCGCCATCTTCTTGGCCTTGTCGAAGGCTTCGTCGATGCCGCCGACCATGTAGAACGCCTGCTCCGGAAGACTGTCGCATTCGCCGTCGACGATCATCTTGAAGCCGCGAATGGTTTCCTTCAGAGACACGTACTTGCCCGGCGAGCCGGTGAACACTTCGGCGACGTGGAACGGCTGCGAGAAGAAGCGCTCGACCTTGCGCGCGCGCGACACCGTCGCCTTGTCCTCTTCGCTCAGCTCGTCCATGCCGAGAATCGCGATGATGTCCTTGAGTTCCTTGTAGCGCTGCAACGTCGCCT
>JAYTQX010000426.1:0-3634 GCA_043746455.1 Pseudomonadota bacterium | reverse complement strand
GGCCGTGCATCGCGACCGAGGTGAGCAGCGAGGAATGGAACCAGCCGCGATGCTGATCCGAGCCTTCCAGATACATCACCTTGTCGCCGCTGCCTCTATTGAGCACGGCGCGCGCGAGTTCCGGACGCTGATCGAGCACGCAGTAGTGCGTGACGCCCGAATCGAACCACACGTCGAGAATATCGGTAACCTTGGTGTAGTCGTCGGCCTCCGCACCGAGCAATTCGCGCGGATCGAGCGCGTACCACGTATCGGCGCCGCCCTTTTCGACGCGCTGCGCGACCTGCTCCATCAGTTCGACGCTGCGCGGATGCGGCTCGCTGGTGGATTTGTGCACGAACAGCGCGATCGGCACACCCCATGTGCGCTGGCGCGAGATGCACCAGTCCGGCCGATCCTTGATCATGCCGTAGATGCGTTCCTCGCCCCAGGCCGGATACCAGTCGACATCCTCGCGGATTGCCTTGAGCGCACCCGCGCGCAGGCCGGCGGTCTCCATGCCGATAAACCATTGTGGCGTGGCGCGGAACACCACCGCAGTGCGATGACGCCAGCAATGCGGGTAGCTGTGGGTGATTTTTTCCGAAGCCAGCAACACTCTGCGCTCGCGTAGCAGATCGACGATGGCGTCGTTGGCCTTCCAGATGTATTGCCCGGCGAAGATCTCGGTGGCCGGCACATAAACGCCGTTCGGGCCGAGCGGATTGATGATGTCGATGTTGTATTCGCGCGCGACGGTGAAGTCTTCCATGCCATGACTAGGCGCGGTGTGCACGGCGCCGGTACCGTCGTCGGTGGTGACGTGATCGCCGCAAATGATGGGGATTTCGCGATCGTAAAACGGATGTCGAAGCATGCTTGAGCCCCTCTCCCCTCGGGAGAGGGGCTGGGGTGAGGGTTCGGCATCGCGAGAGCGCCCCCTTCCGCCTTCGGCACCTTCCCCCGCACGCGGGGGAAGGGATTCCAGACCGGCGCCCTTGATGTGGCCCAACGGCGCTGCATTCTCCACATTGTAGCGTTTTGCCACTTTTTCCAGCAGCGGCACTGCGACGACCAGCAGCACGCGGTTGCCCGCGCGTGGCGGTCCTTCGATCAACGCGTAGTCGATGTCCGGTCCGAGCGTTACCGCGACGCTGCCAGGCAGCGACCACGGCGTCGTCGTCCAGATCGGCACGGCAACGATATCGCCTTCGTTGATGCCGACGCCGAACTTCGCCGCAAGCGCTTTCGGATCCAGCGCGTCGTAGGCGACATCGATCGCCGACGAAGGCTTGTCCTGGTATTCGATCTCGGCCTCGGCCAATGCCGAGCCGCAATCGAAGCACCAGTACACCGGCTTGAACCCCCGCGCGATATGGCCACGCTCGTAGACCTTGGCAAGCGCGCGGATCGTGTCCGCTTCGTACTTGAAATCCATCGTGCGATAGGGATTGTCCCATTCGCCGAGCACGCCGAGGCGCTTGAAGTCGGCCCGCTGCAGGTCGATCTGCTTGGCCGCGTACTCGCGGCACAGTTTGCGGAACTCGGCCGCATCGACCTTCTGCCCGACTTTGCCGACTTTCTTCTCGACCGCGACTTCGATCGGCAGGCCGTGGCAGTCCCAGCCGGCCACGTAGGGCGAGCGCAGACCTGCCATCAGTTTCGACTTGACCACGATGTCTTTGAGAATCTTGTTGACCGCATGGCCGAGATGTATCGCGCCGTTCGCGTATGGCGGGCCGTCGTGCAGAATGAACGCATGCTCGCGATTCGCCGTGTGCTTGCAGATTTCGCCATACCGATCGGACTTTTCCCACTCGGCAAGCATCGCCGGCTCGCGCTTGGCCAGGTCGGCCTTCATCGCGAATGTGGTCTGCGGCAGGTTGATGGTGTTCTTGTAGTCGATGGACATGGGAAACCAGAAATTGGGAATCAGAAAATTTTTAGTCCGTCATTCCCGCGAAAGCGGGAAACGCTTCTACAACAGCGAAGCTGGTCATCCACTTCTGGCTTCTGCTTTCAAATCAGAAAGATCAAAATGGATGACCAGCCATTCGGCTGTTGAAAACCCAGGTTTCGCTGGAATGACGGTAAGGGAAAACGAGTCGTCATGCCGTCGAAAACAATTTCGCAAACAACTTGTCGGTAAACCCGAGGCTGACCTCGTCACCGCGCACGACGACGGGACGGCGCACGAGCGCCGGATATTCCTTGATCAGCAGCAGCCACTCGGGATCGGATGCAGGCGCCTTGCGTGTCGTCGGCAGATTGCGCCATGTCATGCCGTTGCGGTTGACCAGGTTCTCCCAACCGCCGACGGTTGTGGCCCAATGCTTGAGCGTCGCCGCGTCGACGCGCTGCGCGCGATAGTCGACGAAACGATAGTCGGCCTTGTTTCTGTCCAGCCACTTGCGCGCCTTCACACAGGTGCTGCACTTGTCGAGCCCGTAAACCATGATCATCGTCGTGCATCTCCGGAGTTGCGCGCCTGGTCCACGCGCAGGATCAGGCGCTCGGCGATCTCGTTACGCTTGAACGGATTCAGCCTGAGACCCGGCGATTTCGGAATAAACACGATCTCGTCGCCGAGTTGCCCGGGCTTGCGCAAGCGCAGCGTCAGCCGCGGTGGATTGGTGAACTGGGTCATGCTGACATTGAGCACGTTGGTCAGCACGACGCGTTCCTCGATGCTGCCACGGCGCACGAGCAGGTAGTCGCGGCAATCGTCCACGGAATCGGCGAGATCCCACAGAAGTTTGCGGAACAGAGCGAAGCCAATAATCAGCATGAGCACTGGAATCAGCATGAACGAAAGCGGCGCTGGATGGCCGTGCGTGCCCTTGTCCGAGAAAATCGCGATGCCACTCACGATCACGCCGATCCCCACGAAACCGAGCCAGATGACAGGGAAAATGCGTTTCATGAAAAAAGTCTGTCCGGATGAAATGCGTTCCATGCGTCGGCCTAGGCGAGAGCGAAGTTGAGTTCGATGCCGTTGCCGGCAGGATCGCGCAGAAAAATCTGCCGCTGCGCGCGTTCGGGCGCATCTTCCACCGCATACGCGACGCCGGCGGCATCGAGCGCCGCGCGCATCGCCGCGTCGTCGTTGCAGAGGAACGCGACATGATCGAAGGTCGGCGTCACACCCACCGCGCGCATTTCGCCAGGGCGCGTGCCGCTCAGATGCAGCACCGCCTGCTCGCCCGCGTACAGCCAGTAGCCGTGCGTGCGAAAGCGCGGGCGCGGACCGACGCGCAGGCTCAGCGTGGCGACGTAGAAATCGCGCAGCTCCTCGAGCAACGGGCTCGGCGCGCGGATGTTGTAATGGTCGAGGCCCAGCGTCGCCATCGCTCTCTCAATCGTTGCTGCGCAACAGTTCGTTGATCGACGTCTTCGAGCGCGTCTTCGCGTCGACCTGCTTGACGATGACCGCCGCGTACAGACTGTGGCTGCCGTCGGCCGCGGGCAGCGCACCGGCGACGACGACGCTGCCCGCAGGCACGCGGCCATAGCTGACCTCACGCGTGGTACGGTTGTAGATTTTCGTGGACTGGCCGATAAACACGCCCATGCCGATCACGCTTCCGCGCTCGACCACGCAACCTTCGACCACTTCGGAGCGCGCACCGATAAAGCAGTCGTCCTCGATGATCGT
>JAYTQX010000425.1:0-4962 GCA_043746455.1 Pseudomonadota bacterium | reverse complement strand
AGCGCCAACGCGCAGGCGCGCACAACGGTGGCATCGGCATCGCGCCAGATCAGTACGGCGAGCGCGCACGCGGGTACGAAACTGGCGAGTGCGGACACGCCTTCGCGCGACAGCCACGACGAACGCCATTGGCTCAGCGCGCGCCATGCGCGTTGCGGCTGGCCCAGATGGAACAGCGACGCCGTCAGGCCCGCCGCGGCCGCTCCCGCGCCGAACATCAGAATCAGCAGGATTTCGTTGCGTGCGACGAGGTGTGGATCGACGATCAGGCCGAGTCCGAGCAGGAACAGCAAGCCGTAACCCGCGCCGGAAATCACCGTGAAGAAAATGACGGATAAGGCAGGGTGCATAGGGTTCGCAAAGTTCAGCGCGAAAGAATCTTGTCCATCCAGCGCAACAACGGCGGCAGCTTTGTTGGATCGATCGCCTCCGGCGCTGCCTTCGGCGATGTGCAAGCCGAGCCATCGCGCCGCGGCCGCGGCGGCAGGTATTTGTTGACCGGGTTGTAGCCCATCTCCGGCATCAGATCGTAACCGCCGCGCTCGGCAACGAGTTTCGACACGGCGGAGTCCGCGTCGCCGAGATCGCCGAAATGGCGCGCGCGTGTCGGGCAGGCCATCACGCAGGCCGGCTGGCGATCGATCTCGTCGAAGCTTTCGTTGTAGATGCGATCGACGCACAAAGTACACTTTTTCATCACGCCGCGCTGTTCGGAGTATTCGCGTGCACCGTAGGGGCAGGCCCAGGAGCACAGCTTGCAGCCGATGCACTTGTCCTCGTCGACCAGCACGATGCCGTCCTCGGCTCGCTTGTAGCTCGCGCCGGTTGGGCAGACGGTGACGCATTCCGGCGTCTCGCAGTGCAGGCAGGAGCGCGGGAAATGGACAGTCATTGCGGAAGACGGGAAACGGGAAGAGAGAGACGGAAGAGCGGTCAAAACTTGCGCTTTGTCTCCCGTCTCCCGTCTCCCGTCTCCCGTTATCTCGTAGCTGTGCACCCGATTGAACCAGACACCCAGCGGCTCTTTGCCGTAGGGACTTTCGTCTGGCAATGGACCGAAATCGCCGCCGTCATTCCATTCCTTGCACGCAACCGCGCAGGCGTGGCAGCCGACGCAGATATCCAGATCGATGACGAGACCGAGCTTTTTCGTTCCCGGCTGCGGCAGCATCGTCATGCTGCACTCGCACCGGCGCGCAGTAATTCGATGCGCTGCCCCGCTATCTGCGGCGCTTCGTCGCGCTCGATGCGCACGCGCAAGTCGAACCACGCAGCCTGACCGGTCACCGGATCGGCATTGGCGTAACGATAGCCGTCTGCACGCGCCGGCAGCAAGTCGTCGATCGCGTGGTTCAGCAAAAATCCCTTTGTATACTCCGGCGCATCGGCGGCGAGTTTCCATGCGCCGCGATGCTTGCCGATCGCGTTCCAGGTCCACACCACGCCGGGCGCCGTGCCGGGGTGATATTTGGCCTGCACGCGAATGCGCGCATGCGCCGATTCGACCCAGACCCAATCGCCATCCGCTAGCGCATGCTCATTGGCGGTATCCGGATGCAGGTAGAGAAAATTGCGCGCCGCGATCTGACGCAGCCAAGCGTTCTGCGAACCCCAGGCGTGGTACATGAACATGGGGCGCTGGGTGATGGCGGAGAGAGGGTATTTTTCCCCCTCTCCGGCGCTGAGCGCCGACTCTCCCTCAAGAGGAGCGTGAAAAGCGGGCTGCGCTGTATTCGTATCGGCGTACCAGAACGGCAAAGGATCGAAGAATTTTTCCACGCGCGCGCGTTCGCGTGCGGGGGGCTGCGGCGCACCATGTCCTTGCGCGGCCAGGCGGAATTTCTGCAGACGCTCGGAATACAGTTCGAGCACGATCGCGTCGGTCGAGATCAGGAAACCGAGCGACTTGGCCCACTGCAGATAATCGCGGTTCGCCATTTTGTAGTAGCGCCCAGCGGCTGGAACCTTCGCTTCCCAGTGACAGTCGTGCGCCTTGTAGGCATCCAGTTGCTGCGGATTCGGTTCGCCGATCGCCTGCTTCGAGCCGTCGCGTCCGCGCCAGCCGGCGAGGAGGCCGACACCCGGTGCGCGTTCGTGTTCGACCATGTATTGCGCATAGCCGTGCGGATATTTCGCCGCACCATCCTCATTCGTCATGCCGGGCAGCTGCAGACGCGCACCAAGCTCCAGCAGCACATCCTGAAACGGACGTACATCGCGATCCGGTGGGACAACAGGCTGGCGAATCGCATCGGCTGCGCCGTCGGCGTCGGAAATCGGCCGGTCAAGCAGGCTGATGCAGTCGTGGCGCTCGAGATAAGTCGTGTCCGGCAACACCAGATCGGCGAAGTTCACCGTTTCCGACCAGTACGCATCCACATAGACAAAATGTGGAATTTTATACTCGCCGGTTTCGGCGTCGCGGTCGGCGAGCATGTCGCGCGTCTGCCCGGTGTTCATCGCCGAGTTCCAGCCCATGTTCGCCATGAACAGGAACAGCGTGTCGATGCGGTACGGATCGCCGGCCCAAGCGTTGCGGATCACGCTCTGCAACATGCCGTGCGCGGCCAGCGGGTGTTCCCACGAGAACGCCTTGTCGATGCGCCGCGGGCGGCCGGCGGCATCGACCACGAGTTCGTCCGGTGCATGTACATAGCCCAGTGGCGCTGCGTCGAGCGTGCCATTGTCGCGGCGCATCCTGCCCGGTCGATTCGCCGGCGGCACCGGCTTCGGATACGGCGGCTGATAGCGGAAACTGCCCGGCGTATCGATCGCGCCGAGCAGCAGTTGCAGCACATGCAGCATGCGGCAGGTGTGGAAGCCGTTCGCATGCGCACTGATCCCGCGCATCGCATGCAGCGCAACCGGACGGCCGATCATCTCCGCGTTTTCGCGGCCGAATACGTCGGTCCAGCGTTGCGCGAGGTGGATCGCCTGATTGAAGGCGACATCGGCGATCTCTGCGGCAATGCGGCGAATCGTGGCGGCATCGACGCCGCAATTCGTCGCGACATTGTCCGCTGCGTACTCGCTCGCGAGAAAACGCTCGGCCAGCAACTGAAACGCGGGAACAACCCTTCTGCCGTCGTCGAAAACGTATTCGCCGACAATCGCGGGCGCGCTATTCAGTGCGTTTGCGGGCTTCGCGCCAGCACTCGATTTGTCCCAGCACAGGGGCTCGCCTTGGGCGTCACGCGCGAACAGCCCGTCATTCGCTGCACCCGGGTTGCGCACTATCAGATAATGCGCGTTTGTATACTTGACCAGATAATCGAAGTCGATCCAGTCGTGCAGCAGCAGTTCCTGGATCAGCGCGCCGACGAACAGGCCGTCGGTGCCGGGACGGATGCCAATCCATTCGTCGGCGATCGCGGCATAGCCGGTGCGCACCGGGTTGACCGCAACGATTTTCGCGCCGCGACCCTTGAGCTTGCCGAGGCCCAGCTTGATCGGGTTGGAGTCGTGGTCTTCGGCCACGCCGAACATCAACAGATACTTAGACTGATCCCAGTCCGGCTCGCCGAACTCCCAGAACGAGCCGCCCAACGTATACATTCCGGCGGCGGCCATATTGACCGCGCAGAAGCCGCCGTGCGCGGCGTAGTTGAGCGTGCCGAATTGCTGCGCCCACCAGCTGGTCAGCGCCTGCGACTGGTCGCGGCCGCTGAAGAACGCGAGTTTGTCGGGATTGGTCTTGCGGATATCGCCGAGCCATCGAGTCGCCAGCGCGAGCGCCTCGTCCCATTCGATCTCGCGGAACTCGCCCACGCCGCGCTCGCCCACGCGCAGCAAGGGCTTCGACAATCGCGCCGGCGAATAATGCTGCATGATGCCGGCCGAGCCCTTGGCGCAGAGCACGCCTTTGTTCACCGGGTGCGCGGCGTTGCCCTGGATATAGCGCACGCGACCGTCCTTCAAGTGTACTTTTATACCGCAGCGGCACGCGCACATATAACACGTCGTCGTCTTGACTTGATCGCCGACCGGTTCGTGGAGTTTTAGATTTTCGTGCGGCATGGGCTGGCGGATGCGACGATTGCCAATGGTAGCGTATTGCTTTGCCTGCGGCCGGCCGCCGTCCAAACCCGTGCGCGCCGATCCCGCGGCGTGCACAATACGCGCATGGATCGCTACGAACGTATTCTGTCCCTGCACCGGATTCTGAAATCCGCGCGCTATCCCGTCCCGCTGGCGCGCCTGCTTGATGAACTTTCCTGCTCGCGCGCGACAGCGTATCGCGATATCGCCTTCCTGCGCGATGCGCTCGGCGCACCGATCGAAAGCGATGGCGACAACGCCGCGTATCGCTATGCCGCGGACGAAGGCGAGCGTTTCGAGCTGCCCGGCCTGTGGCTGACCAGCGAGGAATTGCAGGCCCTGCTCGCATTGAACGAACTGATTGGACGCACCGGCCCCGGTGTACTTTCCTCAGCGCTGGCGCCGTTCCGCGCGCGCATCGACCGGCTGCTCTCCAATCAGGGCGATGGTGCGGCGAAACGCTTCCCGCTTGAACGCATCCGCGTGATCGGCTACGGCACACGCAAGGTCGACGAGGCCACGTTCCGCCATGTCGCCAGCGCCGTGCTCGAACGCCGGCGTCTTAAATTCCATTACCGCGCACGCTCGACCGACCAGCCGACCGAGCGTACGGTTTCGCCGCAGCGGCTTAGCCACTACCGCGACAACTGGTATCTCGACGCGTTCGACCACGGCCGCAGCGCGTTGCGCAGTTTCGCGCTCGATCGGATCAAGCAGGCGCAACTGCAGGATCAGGCCGCGGACGACCACGACGAAGCCGAATTGAACAAACACCTTGCGTCGAGCTACGGGATTTTTTCCGGGCCGCCCAAAGCCTGGGCCACGCTGCGTTTCTCGCCGCACACCGCGCGCTGGGTCGCCGACGAGCACTGGCATTCGCAACAGCAGGGTACCTGGCTCACGGACGGTCGTTACGAATTGAAG
>JAYTQX010000424.1:0-5551 GCA_043746455.1 Pseudomonadota bacterium | reverse complement strand
CAAGCAGCAGCAGGCGACGCTCGACGAACTCGAACAGCGCACGTTCGAGTACTTCCGCGACAGCGCCAATCCGGCCAACGGTCAAATGCCCGATCATTGGCCGGAGCATCCCGGCAGCGATTATTTTTCCTCGATCGCCGCGGTGGGGTTCGGCCTGACCGCTTATGGCATCGGCGTCGAACGCGGCTGGATGAAGCGCGACGAAGCGGTCAAGCGCACGCTGGCGGCGCTGAAGTTTTTCCACGACGCCGTGCAGGGCGATGCCGCCGATGCCAGTGGCGATCACGGCTTCTTTTACCACTTCCTCGATATGCAGACCGGCAAGCGCTACCACAGCGCGTCATGGGTGGAACTGTCGTCGATAGACACGACGTGGTTGCTCTATGGGGTTCTGTTCGCGCAGTCCTACTACGACCGCAACGCGAGGGACGAGAAGGAAATCCGTCAGCTCGCCGACGACATCTATCGCCGCGTCGACTGGAAATGGTTCACCGACGGCAATCCTCTGGTCGAGGGTGGCTGGACTCCCGAGCATGGCTACGACCTGAATTATTACCGCGGTTACAACGAAGCGTTCGGTCTCTATATTCTTGCGCTTGCTTCCCCTACCTACGGGCTCGGTGCGGAAACGTGGAAGCGCTGGACCGAGACGTACGACAAGACCTGGGGCGAGTTTCAGGGGCAGACGCATCTCGGCGGCGGGCCCCTGTTCTGGCATCAATACACGCACGCGTGGATCGATTTCCGCGGCATCCAGGACGACTACATGCGCGAACGCGGCATCGACTATTTCACCAACAGCCAGCGTGCCACGCTCGCTCAGCGCGAATATGCGATTCACAATCCGATGCAGTGGAAAGACTATGGTTCGACGATCTGGGGACTGACCGCGTGCAACGGCCCGCGCGGGCATACGCCGCTCGGCGAGCCCGATCGCTATGCGAGCGATCCGAAGCGCTTCTATGGTTATATCGCGCGCGGCGCCGGCATCGACTACAACATCGACGACGGCACCATCGCGCCGACCGCGGCGGCATCGTCGATCGCCTTCGTACCCGAGCTCGTGATTCCGGCGATCGAGGAAATGAAGAAACGCTACGGCGACAATGTCTATACGCGCTACGGATTTGTCGACGCCTTCAATCCGAGCTTCACCTATACCGATCGGCCAATCCGCACAGGCAAGGTCGTGCCGGGCATCGGCTGGGTGGACAATGTGTATATCGGCATCGATCAGGGCCCGATCGTCGCGATGCTGGAAAACTATCGCAGCGATTTCGTGTGGAAGGTGATGCGCAAGAATGCGTATATTCGCGAAGGCCTGAAGCGTGCCGGCTTTACCGGCGGCTGGCTGGACAAGCCGGCGACGAAATGAGCTGAGCGGAAGCGCCGGGCGCCCGGAGCATTTTTGACTCAAGTGCTTACTATGGTGCGACCTGCTTTTCTCCTCCCCCGTTGCGGGGGAGGTCGGCACGCGCAGCGTGCCGGGAGAGGGGATGGCGCCGAAGGCGCCCGCTTTCGCGGGCGCTACCCCTCTCCCCAACCCCTCTCCCGCAAGGGGAGAGGGGCGCAAAGGCAAAATCGCAGTGGTAACCATTTCAACTGGAACGCTCTAAGGATGAACCTCTCGCTCCAGCGCCTGTTGCACCCATTGATTGAGGCTCATGCCCGAGGCGCTGGCTGCTTCGGTCACGCGTGCATGCAGGCCGGTGGGAACGCGCACGACGAACTTGCCGGAAAAATTCTTGACCGGTTCAATGCCACGTTCGGCGCACACGGCGAGAAATGTCCTCAGCGAACGCGCGCCCTCCTTGCGCAAGGCCGGGGCGCTGCTCGCGTAAAAATCCGCGCCGCCGTTCAAGCCGATAAACTCGCCGCGGAACTGGTTGAGTTCCGGGTCGTAACTGATCACGGCCTTGTGGCCGGCAATAGTCATGATGTTGTTCATGGGATAACTCCGTGAGATTCAAGCCATCTACGCACACTGACCACGGCGCCCTTGTCGGTGACCGGGGCTGGGTGCGGCCGATGGAAAACCTGCACTTGACCGAACAGGACCACCGCGATGCGCGAACCTTCGCGCTGCTCGATGTCGCCGCCAAGCGCACGCAACAGCGCTTCGATATCGCGCCAAAGAATGTTGGCTGGCGTCGGATGCGCAAAGATCGCTGCCAGCACCCCGGCATGTTTGCGCCGCATGGAGATATAGTATCACTTTTAGATACTAAATGGATAGTCCTGCTGCTCTGCGCGCTGCTCGCCGCCTGCGGCCGTGCGGACCCCGGCGCGATCACGCTCAAATTCTGGACCTTCGGCCGCGAAGGTGAAGTGGTCAGTCAGCTGCTGCCGGAGTTCGAGCGCGCGCATCCGGGCGTGCATGTGGTCGTGCAAACCATGCCATTGACCGCGGCGCACGAAAAACTGCTGACCGCGTTCGCCGGCGATGCGCTGCCGGATCTGTGCCAGCTCGGCAATACCTGGATTCCGGAATTCGCCGCGCTGCACGCGCTGGAACCTTTGCAGCCCTACGTCGACAAATCCAGGGTCGTGCGTCCCGAGGATTACTTCGCCGGCATCTGGGATACGAATGTCGTCGATGGAAAGCTCTACGGCGCGTCCTGGTATGTCGACACGCGCCTGCTGTTCTATCGCAAGGATCTGCTCGCGCAAGCTGGTTTCGATCGGCCGCCGCGCAATTGGGACGAATGGCGGCGCGCGCTGGCGGCAATCAAGGCCGGCCAAGGCAAGGACAAGTACGCGGTCTTCCTGCCGCTCAACGAATTCGAGCCGCTGCTGAATCTGGCGATCCAGCAATCCGATCCCTTGCTGCGCGAGGACGGCACGCGCGGCAATTTCGAAAGCCCGGGATTCCGGCGTGCGTTCGCCTTCTACGTGGAAATGTTCCGCCAGGATTGGGCACCGCTGCTGAGCAACACCCAGTTGCCGAATATCTGGGACGAGTTCGCGCGCGGCTATCTCGCGTTCTACATCAGCGGGCCGTGGAATATCGGCGAGTTCAAGCGCCGCGAACCGCAGCTCGATGGCCGCTGGAGTACGGCGCCGCTGCCGGGCGTCGGCGGTCCCGGTGGCGGTGCGGCGGGCGGTTCCAGTTTTGCGATTTTCCATAGTTCCAAAAATAAGCAATTGGCGTGGGAGCTGGCGGAATTCCTGTCCGCGGTGCCGCAGCAGCAGCGCTTCTATGCGCTGACTGGCGATCTGCCCGCACGGCGCAGTGCCTGGGACTATCCCGAACTGGCGAACGACGAGTACGCGCGCGCTTTCCGCGAACAACTCGAACTGGTCAAGGCGACGCCGAAAGTGCCCGAGTGGGAGCGCATCGCGAACGAGATGCAACTGATGGCCGATCGAGTGATTCGCGGCGGCATGCCGGTCGACCAGGCCCTGCACGATTTCGATGCGACGGTCGATGGAATTCTGGCCAAGCGGCGTTCGTTGCTGGTGAGGAATGAACGTCCATGAATGTATTCTTTCACCCGAGATCAAACGCACCCCCTTCCGGCTGCCGCCACCTTGTACTCGCCATGTCCATATGGCTCGCCCTGCGGGCAGCATTCGCTGCAAACATCGGCAATCCTGCCGATGTTTCCCCGCCTCGCGGGGGAAGGGTTGCCAATCGCTATGTCCGGTCTTTCCCTTCCCCTGCGAAGCGGGGGGGGGTCGACGTCGGCGGCAGCCGACGGAGGGAGGGGCGGAAGGGGGCGCTCTTTGCGCAAATCGCATTGGAGTCATTCTTGCGATGAACAGCCAGCGCACCGCATGGACCTTCGTCACCCCCGCCGTCTTCGTGATCGGCGTGTTCTTTGCGTTACCCGTGCTCGCGTCACTGTTGTTGAGCTTCACCGACTTCGATCTGTACGCGCTTGCCGACCCAAAAAATCTGCGCTTCGTCGGCCTGGGCAATTACGCCGACGTGCTGCAGGCACCGCTGTTCTGGAAATCGCTGGTCAATACCCTGTACTTCGTCGTCGTCGGCGTGCCGCTGTCGATCGCCGCTTCGCTCGGCGCGGCGCTGCTGCTCAATTCCCCGCTGGCGCGCTGCAAGGGCTTTTTTCGCACGGCGCTGTTCGCGCCCGTGGTCACCACCGTCGTCGCGGTTGCGGTGATCTGGCGCTATCTCTTCCACACGCGCTACGGACTCATCAATTACGCGCTCGCGCATCTCGGCATCGCGCCGATCGACTGGCTCGGCGATCCGCACTGGTCGATGCCGGCGATCATCCTGTTCGCCGTGTGGAAGAACTTCGGCTACAACATGATCATCCTGCTCGCCGGCCTGCAGGGCATCCCGCAGGATCTGTACGAAGCCGCGCGCATCGACGGCGCCTCGATCTGGCAGCAGTTCCGGCATATCACCCTGCCGTCGTTGCGGCCGGTGTTGCTCCTCGTCGGCATCATCACCGTGGCGGGCTACTTCCAGTTGTTCGCCGAACCTTACGTGATGACGCGCGGCGACCCGCTGCAATCGACGGTCAGCGTGCTGTACTACATGTACGAAGAAGGCTTCAAGTGGTGGAATCTCGGCCGCGCCTCCGCGATCGCGTGCATTCTGTTCGTGCTGATCCTGCTGATCACGCGCGTGCTGCTGCGCCTGGCGCGCACCAAGGAAGACGCAGCATGAGCGCGCGCGCCACCAAGATCATGGTCAATGGTCTGCTGCTCGTTGCGGCCATCCTCGTGCTGTTCCCGCTGCTGTGGATGCTGTCGGTGTCCTTCATGCAGCCGGGCGAGGCGAGCGCGTTCCCGCCGCCGCTGCTGCCCGCGCATGCCACGCTCGCCAACTACCGCGAACTGTTCGTGCGTGCCGGCATGGGCCGCTATCTGTTCAACAGTCTGTTGATCGCCACCGCGATCACCCTGCTCTCGCTCGCGTTCAATCTGAGCGCCGGTTACGCGTTTGCGAAACTGCATTTCGCCGGGCGCGAACGTCTGTTTCAGGTCTTGCTCGGCGCGCTGGTGATTCCCGCACAGGTGGCGATGATTCCGCTGTTTCTGCTGATGAAGTGGCTGGGTTTGGTCAACAGCTACGGCGGCGTGATCGTGCCCGCACTCGCCTCGGTGTTCGGCATCTATCTGGTGCGCCAGTACGCGCGCTCGATTCCCGACGAACTGCTCGAAGCCGCGCGTCTGGACGGCGCGGGCGAGTGGACGATTTTCTTGCGCATCGTGCTGCCGCTGCTCAAACCGATCGTCGTCACCCTTGCGATCTTCACCTTCCTCGCCAGCTGGAACGATTTCATGTGGCCGCTGATCGTGCTCAGCGATCAAGCCTGGCAGACGGCGCCCGTCGCGCTGGCCGGTCTGTCGCGCGAGCATGTGCAGGACAACGAGCTCATGATGGCCGGTTCGGTCGTCACGATTCTGCCGGTGCTGGCGCTGTTCCTGATTTTGCAGCGGCAATACATCCAGGGCTTGCTGCTGGGGAGCGTAAAAGGGTGACTATCGGGATTTCGGGAATTCTGAGCAAAGTGCTGTTTGCGCTTGCAGTCATCGTCTCATTTGCCGCAGGTCGCGCCGAAGCAAAGGCAACGAT
>JAYTQX010000423.1:0-7603 GCA_043746455.1 Pseudomonadota bacterium | reverse complement strand
TTCTGCGGATCGAGCGCACGCCAGTCGTCCGGCTTTGCGGCAGCGAGCACATCGGCCATGGTCAGCGGCTTTTTCGCGGGCGTGTCGGCGGATGCGGGCAGTGCGCAGGCTGCGAGCAAGGCGGTGAACGCGAACCCCAAATATAGCGAACGCAGGGCCGCTGCCATCATCTTTGTCTCCGGCAAAGTTTTACTTTTCCACATTGTGCGATTCGGTCGCGAGTACGCCAAGCCGCACGAGGCGTTCGAACTGTTCGCCGCCGCGATTCACCGTCAGCGTGATCTTCTTGCCCATATTCGCACGCAGCAGAGTCTGAAAAGCAACATGATCTCGCACTGCGACACCGTTGAACTTCAGCACGACGTCGCCTTTGCGCAGATTGGCTTCCGATGCCGGCGTGCCGCCGAATACGGAATCGATTTCGACCCCGCCCTCCACACCCAGCTTGTGCATTGCATCCTTGCTCAGATCGATGAATTTTGCGCCGAACGGCAGCTTGTAGCGCACGTAGAACACCGCCACGAAGGGCGCCTGTGCGTTATCCTTCGCATCCGCCGACGGCGCATAGATCAGGATCTTGTCCGCACCGACGCGCTGCCCCTGGCGTAACGCCCATGCATGCGCTGCATCGTCGTTGGTCGGATAGAAACCCGTACCGATGCGCACAAAACTTTTGCCGACGAGCTTGCGTTCGTCCTGTCCGATTGCGGAGCCGGACGTGGTTTCAGGCAAATCCGGCGCCGGAGCGGCGCGCAGTTCGGCGACGAGATCGGCGCCGCGACCCGGATCGACCTGATATTGGCCGGGCTCCGCGACTTCTCGCGGAGGTGGCGCGCCCGGTGGCCGTTCGCGCTCGGGGCGCACGCATCCGGCGAGCAGTGTCGCCATCAGCGCCGCCGCGACGAATGGCGCGCATAGCGATGCGAAACCGGCGCGGCGTCTCATGCTGGACAGGACCACATCATCACGCAATAGTAGCGCTTTATCCCCGGGTCACGCATGTCCTCGGTCACGCTCGACAACGCCAGCGTCGCCAAGCGCAGCTTGCGCAAGGCGCAATTGCAGATTCATTTTTGCGTCCTGCTGTGGGGATTCACCGCAATCCTCGGCAAGCTCATTACGCTGCCCGCTCTCGCTCTGGTGTTCTGGCGCATGCTGATGGTGACGACCGCCCTGCTGCTCGTCCCACGCGTGTGGCGCGGCCTGCACGCGATGCAGCCGCGCCTGCTGCTCTCGTATGCCGGCGTCGGTGCGATCGTCGCGCTGCATTGGTTGTCTTTCTACGCTTCAATCAAATTGTCGAATGCCTCGGTCGCCGCGACGTGCATCGCGATCGGACCAGTGTTTCTCGCCGTGCTCGAACCATGGATCGCGCGAAGCAAATTTGAGCCGCGCGAGTTGCTGATCGGTATCGGCGCGATTCCAGGCGTTGCGCTCGTGGTCGGCGGCATTCCCGATCAGATGCGCGTCGGCGTTGCGGTCGGTGTGGTTTCGGCCTTCCTCGTCGCCCTGTTCAGTGCGTTCAACAAGCGCCTCGTCGAACACGCCGATCCATTCACAGTGACGGCGATCGAACTTGGCACTGGTGCGGGTTTTCTCGGCCTCGTCGCTGTTGCGCTACCGCACTCGGGCAATGTGTTTGCTCCGCCGGGCCTGCACGACGTTGCCCTGCTGCTCGTGCTTGCGCTGGCCTGCACGCTGGTGCCATTCACGCTTTCGCTGATCGCGCTGAGGCATCTGAGCGCTTTCGCGGTGGAGCTCGCAGTCAATCTCGAACCGGTGTATGCCATTATCCTCGCCATCGTCCTGCTCGGCGAACAGCGTGAACTCGGCATCGCGTTTTATTGTGGCGTTGCGATCATTCTCGGCGCCGTGTTCGTGCATCCCTTGCTCGATCGGCGCAAGCCGCATCGCACCGAAACAAACGTCGCGGGCTGCGCGGATTGACATTGGCCAAGTTTGCCCATCCCCCGCTAGTGTAAAATAAGCTACATATCGCTTATACATCAATTATATACACGGACAAATATTCACCGATTTTCAGTCGAGGCGTGTCCGCCGCTGCTCTCGACCTTAAAGAGGAAATCGCTGCCCTGCCGAGTTAATCGCTGAAGCCAGCCAAGTTGTCCGCTGAAAGCGGATGGGCAACACCACCATTTCTGGTGCAACCGTTACGAGCACAGGTGAGAGTAGTCCGAGCCGCGCCGCGCATCCTGCCTTGCATTCGACGCTCCGCACATCAGTTCCCTTTCGTTGCGAGTTCGTCGACCAATGCCTTCACATGCGCGACTATCCTGTCTCTGGCGACGTCATAGCCCTCTCCAGTAGCAGGCACGTCGTCCCATTCGATCATTGACCGAGCATCTGCAAATCCCTTGGGCAGCGGTAAAAAGCTGACGAGGCGCATTGCAGAATGCGCCTCGTCTTGACTCAAAGCGATCGGCTTCGTCAAACCTGGGCTCAATCCATCGACGTGCAATCCGTTCAAGGCCGACTTCGAGAGTTCTTCCTGTGGTGTAAGGCCGCGCGCTATGGCACGAATGGGCAGATTTCGTTCGTCGGCCAATCGATTGAAATAGGCCGCGGCGACGATGCTATTTGCAGCGCCGTGTTCACAGACGAATACCACCGGAGGAAAATTGCCGATATGCGCATCGCTGCGCACCACCGATGATGTCGCGCAAGCGCCGAGTCCTACGGCAAGGCCGTACAGCAAAACGAAATGTCGTTTGCGCATCTGATCCTCTAGTTGGCGGTTGATCACTGTACTGTGCGGACCAACCGAAGCATGGGGCGTCCAGACAGGTTCTTGACTGGAAAATAGCCGAGGTGCTGAGCAGCATCGATCGCCACCACATGCGCGTTCGGCGCCAAAAAGCCTTCTTTTGCCTTGATGACGCGTCCGTCATTTTGCCGAAAAATGCTGACTACGCCTGACTCACTCGCAACGTACACCTGTCCACTCAGTTGATCTTCGGAAAGCACGTCTGGACCACGGCCCACATCGAACGTACTCTCGACCGCTCGCGTGTCGAGATTGATAACGAGCATCTTGTCATTGCCCTCACACACGATAAACGCGCGCCGTCGCGCGGCGTCGATCAGGAGTCCGTGATTGCCTTCAGCGCCACGCACCAGAATGTGCCGCACGACTTGATCGGTTGTCGGATCAATTTCCACGAGATCGTTGCGCGACTGCACGTTGGCGAAGATGTGTTTCGACACGCTGTCGTATTGCGTGTTGCCAACCTCGCCGCCAAGCTCGATCGTTGCGACGCGCTGATTCGATTGAACGTTGATGACCGTTTCCGTCGCGCCGGTTTCGTCTGAGACATAGAGCTTGTGGACGTCCGGTGCGTAGGCCATTCCGTCGGGATACCGTCCTCCCGGAATGCGCGCCATGATTGCGAACGAGTCCTCGTCGATCGCGACGACTTCGTTGGTGCCGGTCGCGCTCGCGTAGGTTCGCTTCAGTTCGGGAACGACGAGCACCCCGTGAACGTCGCTCATATCCTTGATGCGCGCGACGACTTTTCTTGTTTGCGTATCGAAAGCCAACACCTCGCTCGCGCCGAGGTGCGCAATGAACAGCAAGTGGCGGTCGGGGTCGAGACTTTCGTAGTCGAATCGCGATGTATCGCCCGGCAGCGGCACATCGGCAACGACATCGAAGGCCACTTTCGAGTCGCCGCTCGCGCACGCCATGCCTCCGAGGACGAGCAGCGCTAGTACCGTTGCGGCAAGTGGAAGCCCGCGAGCGGACATCATTTCGAGCTTCCGCCAACCTTCGGTGGCCAATTGTGCGATTCGGACCGGCACGACTTACACCAACTGTAGAGCGCGTCGTACAGGGTCAACCCGTGCTTGAGCATCTCGTGATCGTCCGCGAAGTTGTGCGAGAGGCCTAGTGAGAACGCGTACAGCCCAGCCGACTGCGGCGTCAGATCGAGTCGCGACGTGTCGGCGCCGCGCACGATGGCGGCGAGTGCATCGAGCGCAGGGTCACTGAGCTCGTATTTCTTCAGGAACGCGTCGAAGCTGCATAGCTCGCCGACGTGGGACAACTCAGCTCCGGGAATGTCGTACGGCACGGCTTCGCGCTCGCGGGCGACGTCGAACACCTTGTCGGCCGGCACGTATAGGAACTCCGGATCGTCGTCGATGAAACGACTGACCAGCCACGGACATGCGATGCGGTCGATCTTCGGTCGTTCTCGTGTAACCCAACGCATGGATTGCTCCTGTCGTGAGGACGCAACGGCCGATCGGCGCAGGCAATGGCGTTGCGCCGATCGGCTCGCGCGGTCAGAGTTTCTCTTCGACCTGCTTCGTCTGAGTGCCCTTGAGCAGTGTGACGTCCGCTTCGCCTTTACCTTTTTCCATCTCGGCGTGGACGCTCACCGCTTTGTAGCCGGCATTCGCCTGCTCGGCTTTCGCGACCAACTCGCCGAGCGAGCGTTTCGTCGAGCCCATCGCTTTACCTTGGTCCTGCGCTGCCTCGAGATCCTCGCCGCCGGTAATCGGTTCGGCCTTGGCGACCTTGCCGGTCTTGTGGTCGACGATCACCTCGGAATATTTGTCGCCCTTCATCGTGTAGACGGACAACTGCAGCTTGCCGTCCTCGACTTCGTATTTCGCCGAGATCGGCATGCCTTCCGATTCACTTGCCTTGATGCCGTCGGCGAGAGACACGCTGGCATCCTTCAGTGCAGCCGCCAATGCGGGGGCGTTCTTCGCGGCTTCCGCCCGCTCTTTGGATTCGTCATGGGCCTGCGCCGCGCCAGCGCAAAGCAATACCAGTGATGCAATCATCATGCGTTTCATTGGGCATTCCTCCGTGCGGCGGAAAGTAACCCGCTGGTCGAGTGCCGCGTGCCCGAGCCAGCAGCGAGCTCGGCCTTTCCGTGCGTCCCCAATGCGTACGCAGGCCGTGGAATTGTCAATACTACTACTTTTGAGTAGTATAGGCTACATGAAGACACGCCCTTGGCTGCTCCTGGTCAGCAGCATTGCCGGAGAAAACAAAACGGCCCGCCAGCGCATCTGGCGCGCACTGAAAGCGAGCGGAGCCGGAACGCTGCGCGATGGTGTTTACGTGCTACCGAACTCCGATGCTGCACGCACAGTATTTCAGGAACAGGCCGACGACATCATCGAGATGGGCGGCTCGGCGCAGCTCCTCGCCATCGACGCCGAAGGCGACGAACAGGAGCAATGGTTCAAGTCGTTGTTCGATCGCAGTGACCGGTACACCGAGCTCTTCAGCGAGATTGATCGGATCAAGCGAGCGGTCCGCACGCTGGATGAAGCGCAAGCGCGACGCGACGTTGCGGCCGTGCGCCGCGATCTGGAAGCACTTGCGGCGATTGATTTCTTTCCAGGAGCACCGCGCCAGCAAGTCGAGCATGCGCTGGAAGAACTCGAGGGAGCGTTCAACAAGCGCTTCTCGCCGGATGAACCGCATGCGGCCAAGGGCCACGTGCCAAAGCGCGATCGCGCCGAATACAAGGGTCGCATCTGGGCGACGCGTGAGCGGCCTTGGGTCGACCGCATCGCCTCAGCCTGGCTAATCCGCCGATTCATCGATCCCAAGGCCAAGTTCGTCTGGATCAAGAAACCGAAGGACTGCCCGAAGCATGCACTGGGCTTCGATTTCGATGGCGCCGAGTTCACGCATATCGGCGCGCGCGTGAGTTTCGAGGTGCTGTCCGCGAGCTTCGGGCTCGACCACGATCACGGCATCGCTCGTCTGGGTCGACTCGTTCATTACCTCGACATTGGCGGTGTTCCCGTGCCGGAAGCCGCGGGCTTCGCCGCAATCCTTGCCGGCGCCCGTGCGCAGCAGCCGAGCGACGACAAACTCCTGCAGAGCATGAGCGCAGTGCTGGACGCGCTCTACACCACCTACCAGGACACACACGGAGGCGACACATGAAGACGACTCAGGACAATCGGTTGGTTCGGTTCGGCGCAGGCGCCGCCCTCTCGGTGCTCATCGCGCTCAGTACCGTGACGGCGCACGCCGCGCCGCCGGCGCTCGACGCCAAGATCATCGGCGACGCCAGCGGCGAAAAGCCGACGAGTTCGCCCGATGGCGTGGTCAAGATCAATTGGGCGCGTAACGACGTCAAAGTCACCGTCGATGGCATGCCATTGCCGCCACCCGCGGGCTTGGGTTCGTGGGCGGCGTTCGCGCCGATGGCGGACGGCACCGCGATGGTCATGGGCGACACCGTCGTCTTTGAAGACGAGGTCGATTCCGCGATGGATGCGGCGTTCGCCAACGGGCTCAGCGTCAGCGCACTGCACAACCATTTCTTCTACGACACGCCGAAAGTGTATTTCATGCACATCGGTGGCGAAGGCAAGCCGGACGCACTCGCCGTCGGAGTCAAAGCCGTGTGGGGCGCAATCAAGAATGTGCGCAGTGCGCACCCGACGCCGGGCTCTGGATTCGGCGGCGAGACACCGAAGCCTGGACACATCGACGCCGAGGCCGTGGGCAAGATTCTCGGCCAGAAAGCGACCGACATGAACGGCGTCGTCAAAGTCACGATCAACCGCGATGGCACGATGCACGACATGCCGGTCAGCGGCTCGATGGGACTCACCACCTGGGCCGCGTTCAGCGGAAGCGACGCACTGTCGGCGATCGACGGCGATTTCATCATGACCGCGGACGAGGTGCAGCCGGTGCTGCACGCGCTGCGCAAAGGCGGCATTCACATCGTCGCGCTGCACAGTCACATGACGGGCGAGAAGCCGAGCTTCTATTTCACGCACTTCTGGTGCAAAGGTAAGACGGAGGATCTCGCGCACGGGTTCCGCGCAGCACTGGATGCGCAAGCCGCCGTGAAGAAGTCCTGACCCTAATCGTCTCCGAGTGGCCTAACATCCAGCGCATTTTGGCATCGCTGGGGCAGAAGGAGGTCACCCAATCGACTATCGTCCGGAAGCTCAGCAGCTACGATCGGCAGAATCGAACGAAGAAGGCGATGTGGGAGCTCGATTCGATTTACCGGACGATATATCTGCTCAAATTCATCGACAACGTGGAACTGCGGCAGAGTGTCCAGAAAGCGCTGAACCGTGGCGAGGCTTACCATCGGTTTCGCAAGGCCATAGCATTCGTCAACAGCGGTAAGTTCCGCGTTCAGACGGAAGAGCAGCAACAGCTCTGGAATGACTGCTCGCGCTTGATCGCCAACATCATCATCTTCTACAACATGTCGCTACTGTCGAGGATCTATGATCACATGGTGGCGACGGGTGACCTCGCAGGCATCGAATTGCTGAAAGGTGTAGCACCGGTTGCGTGGCAGCACGTCAATCTGTTTGGGAACCTCGAATTCTCGGAGCGAGAGGCTCTCGTTGACCTCGACGCATTGGCCGCGCTCTTCGGGGATCCAGCCAAGTGGCTCCAAGCGGCGTTGGAAGCAGCGTCGACAGGCTTTGACTGAAAAGGATGCGGTGTAGGTTATGTATTCTATTGATTTATAGACGGTATTTTGCTTAGTTTACACTGGCGGGGGTTGGGCAAACTTGGCCACATTGAAAAGTGCTTTCAAGCATGGCACTTCTTGATCTTGGCGCTCAGGGATGC
>JAYTQX010000422.1:0-2305 GCA_043746455.1 Pseudomonadota bacterium | reverse complement strand
CTGCATGCTTGCGTTCGCCGCGTTCGCGATACAGTGCATCGCCGCGCCGATCGAGCAAGGTATACACCACCGGAATGACGATCAGGGTCAGCAAGGTCGAGACCAGCAGTCCGCCGATTACCGTGATGGCCATCGGCGCGCGCACTTCGGAACCATCACCCCAGCCGATCGCCAGAGGCAGGAAGCCGAACAGCGTGCACACCGTCGTCATCGTGATCGGGCGCAGGCGCGACTCGGCCGCGCGCGCGATCGCTTCGAGCTTGGCCACGCCCTCTTCGCGCAACTGGTTGACGCGGTCGATCAGTACGATCGCGTTTTTCACCACGATGCCGGCAAGCATGATCAGGCCGATGAAGACGACGACGCTGAGCGGCGTGAACGTGAGCTTGAGCGCGAGCACGGCGCCGACCAGGGCGAGCGGAATCGAAAACATGATCACGAATGGGTGCAGCAGCGATTCGAACTGCGACGCCATCACCAGATAGACGAGGAAGATCGCGAGCACGAGCGCGAAGATCAGCGAATTGACCGATGCATCGAGTTCCTCGCTCTGTCCGCCGATATGCGTGGTGACGCCGGCCGCAAGCGGATTGTCGCGAATCAATTTGCGTACCTCGGCCACTGCGCTGCCAAGATCGCCATAATGCAGGTTCGCCGACACGATCGCGACGCGCTCCTGGCTGATGCGATGGATTTCGCTCGGGCCTTCGGTCGAGATCACGTCGGCGACGGACGACAAACGAATCGGTGCCGCAGCGTTGTTGGCCGCACCGCCGCCCGGGTTCGTATTGCCTGTCGACGAAGTCGAGGTGCCGCTGGCAGCCGATGCTGAATTGCTCGATGCCGACGCCGTTGGCGAATTCGAACCCGCGGTCGTCGCACTGCTCCCCGCGGCTTGAGTCGGGTAACCGACGATCAGGTTGCGGATGTCGTCGACCGAGGCACGCTGGTCCTGCTGCGCGCGCACCAGCACATCGATCTTGCGATCGCGGAAGCTGTAGCGCGTCGCGACCGAACCGCGCACCTTGTTCACCACCTGATCGGCGACCTGTTTGGTGGTCAGGCCCAGCGCCGCCGCGCGTTCCTGATCGAAGCGAATCTGGATCTCCGGATAGCCGCCCTCGACCGTCGATTTCACGTCGGCGAAACGCGGCGACGCATTCATCAGACCAGTGAGCCGTTTGCCGGCTTTTTCCAGCGATGCCAGATCGTATCCGCGCAATTCGATTTCCAGCGGCGTGGCGAAGCTGAAAAGCGCCGGGCGCGAGAATTTTACTTCGGTACCCGGGTGCGACGCCATGCTCGCGCGCAACACCTCGGTCGCGGCGAGCTCGCCCTTGTCGCCGACGCCGTGCTCGAGCACGATCAGCATGCGTGCAATGTTTTCGCCGGATTCGGTCGGGTTTGCATCCAGGCGCGTGCCGGTGCCGCTGACACCGTAGATCAACTCGATGTTCGGGTCCTTCGCGTTCTTCTGCTGCAACTCCTTCACCAGCGCATCGGTATCGGCCAGCGGCGTACCCGGCGGCATTTTCACCGACATCTCGAAACGGCCCTGGGCGAGCTGCGGAATCAAATCCATACCCAGGGTCGGAATCAGCAGCACGCTGCCGACGAAAGCGAGCGCAGCGAAACCGAGCACCAGAAACGGATGCGCGAGCGCCTTGGGCAGGAAGGCATGATAGGCGCGCGCCGCGCCGTTGTAGGGTGCGAGCACGAAGCGGCCGACGATACGCAGGATCTTGCCGACCACTTTGCCGACCATGCCGAACACGACGAATGCAATCAGGGCGAACAGACGCGGCAGCCATTGGAACAGCAGGGTCGAAACCGGCGAAAGTATTTTCTTGACGATGCGGCCGAAACGACTGGTCGGCTGCCAGCCCGTCGACGGTGCCTCATCCTTGTAGGCGAGCGGCGCCCTGCCCCGGAGCGACGCGAGCATCGGGATCAGGGTCATCGCGACGATCAGCGAAATAATCATCGCGAACGTGACCGTGAGCGCCTGATCGCGGAACAGCTGTCCGGCCACACCCTGCACGAACACCAGCGGGAAGAACACCGCAACCGTGGTCAGGGTCGAGGCGGTCACCGCCATCGACACTTCGCGCGCACCTTTCACCGCGGCGTCGACGATACTCAAGCCCTGCTCGCGCATGCGTGCGATGTTTTCCAGCACGACGATCGAATCGTCGACCACCATGCCGGTTGCCAGCGCGAGACCACCGAGCGACATCACGTTCAAACTCACGCCGGCCTGGCCCATGAAGAAGAATGTCGCGATCAGCGACACCGGCAGCGACAG
>JAYTQX010000421.1:0-17211 GCA_043746455.1 Pseudomonadota bacterium | reverse complement strand
CGGCAGGCTCGGCGTGCTCTCGACAAACGGCAGCCGCGCGGTGCGGATCACGTACACGATCAGGGTCTGCGACAGCAGCGACTCGACGAACCAGCCGGTCTGGAACAGCACCGGATGCGCCGAGAAACCCAGCAGCCACCACATCACGCCGAAGGTGACGTAGTCGAACAGCGAGCTGACCGGGCCGAAGGTGAACATGTAGCGGGCGATGTTGCCCATCTCCCAGCGCCGCGGCGTGGCGATGTACTCGACATCGACGCCGTCGGTGGCGATGGTGGTCATCGACAGGTCGTACATCAGGTTGTTGATCAGCAGCTGGATCGGCGCCATCGGCAGGAACGGCAGCAGCACGCTGGCACCGATCACGCTGAACACGTTGCCGAAATTGGAGCTGGCGGTCATCTTGATGTACTTGAGGATGTTGCCGAATACGCGGCGGCCCTCGAGCACGCCCTCCTCGAGCACGGCCAGGCTCTTCTCCAGCAGGATGATGTCGGCGGATTCCTTGGCGATGTCCACCGCGGTATCGACCGAGATACCGACGTCGGCCGCGCGCAGCGCCGGGCCGTCGTTGATGCCGTCACCGAGAAAGCCGACCACGTGGCCCTGCCCGCGCAAGGTCTCGATCACGCGCACCTTCTGCTGCGGATTGAGGCGCGCGAATACCGGGGTGTCGCGCGTGGCGATCGTCAGCTCCTCGTCGCTCATTGCCTCGATCTGTGGACCGGTCAGGTATTTGTCCACTTGTATACCGACCTGGCGGCAGACGTTGCGCGTGACGATGTCGTTGTCGCCGGTGAGAATCTTGACCGCGACGCCGTTGGCGTTGAGCGCACGGATCGCCTCGGCCGCGCTGTCCTTGGGCGGATCAAGAAAGGCGATGAAACCCATCATCGTGAGATCTTTCTCGTCGTCGCGCGAGTAAGCGGGTTTGACCTCGATCTCGCGCACGCCGAGCGCGAGCGCGCGGAAGCCGTCGTCGTTCATGTCGCGCGCGACGGCGCGAACTTCCTCAAGGCGTTGCGGTGTCAGCGGCTGATAATTCTCGCCGACGGCGAGGCTGGAACACACCGCAACGGTCTCGGCCACGGCGCCTTTGGCGATCAGCCAATGCTTGCCGGCCTTGTCGCGCACGATCACCGACATGCGCCGGCGGGTGAAATCGAACGGCACCTCATCGACCAGGGTGTACTCGGCATTCAAGTGCTGGACCAGGTCCGGCCCGACTGCATCGAGCACGGCGACATCGAGCAGGTTGCGCAGGCCGGTCTGGTGGTGGCTGTTGAGCCAGGCGAACTCGAGCACGCGCTCGTTCTCGTCGCCGTAGATATCGGTGTGGCGCTCGAGGATGACGCGATCCTGGGTGAGCGTGCCGGTCTTGTCGGTGCACAGCACGTCGATCGCGCCGAAGTTCTGGATGGCGTTCAGGCGTTTGACGATCACGTCCTTGCGCGCCATCTTGAGCGCGCCCTTGGCCAGATTGATCGCAACGATCATCGGCAGCATTTCCGGCGTCAGACCCACCGCCACCGCGACCGCGAACATGAACGCCTGAAACCAGTCGTGTTTGGTCAAGCCGTTGATCAGAAAGACCACCGGCACCATCACCGCCATGAAGCGCAGCATTAGCCAAGCGAAGCGCGACACGCCCTTGTCGAAGCTGGTCTGCACACGCTGGCCGACCAGGGAACCGGCAAGTGCACCGAAATACGTGTTGGCGCCGGTCGCCGCAATCACCGCCGTTGCACTGCCCGAGACCACGTTGGAGCCCATGAAGCATAGGCTGCGTGCTTCGAGTGCGACTTTCGCCTCCGCATCGGCGAAGGCGAATTTCTCCACCGGCATCGATTCGCCGGTCAGGGCGGATTGATTGATGAACAGATCCTTCGCGCTGAGCAGACGCAAGTCGGCGGGCACCATGTCGCCGGCGGACAGGAAAACGAGATCACCGGGCACCAGGCCGTCGATGGGGACTTCGAGTTTCTTCACTACGCGCGCCGGCGGCGCATCGTCGTTGCCTTCCGTGGCAGCCGCATCGCTTGGGACTTCATCGACCTCGCGTTTCGCCGTCGCGGTATTGCTCACCATGCGGCGCAATTGCTCGACCGCGCGGCCCGAGCGCGCTTCCTGGAAATGCGCGACGAACACTGCCATCACGACCATCGCGAACATGATGAGCGCGCCGATTTTGTCGCTGATCTCCTCACCGGTGGCCCATGTGATCACCGCAAGCGCGGTCAGCAGAATATTGATCGGATTGGTAATGAAGCGCTCAAGGAGCTGCAGGATCAGCGGCTTCTTTTTCTCCTGCGCGACGACATTCGGTCCGAACTGCGCCAGACGTTCCTCGACCTGTTCGGGATTGAGCGCATTGCCGCCCGGATTAAGCTTGGCCAGCGCAGCGCCGGCGTCCTCGCGCGCAAGCGCAAACAACTCCGCCGCGGTGCGCGCAGCGGCTTCGTTCTTCGCGCCATGGCGGCCGTTGCCGCCGATCAGCATCGAGAAGAGGGACAGATTGAGCATAGCTACCAACCTCAGGGCAAACGTTACTCATTTAAGAGCTGGCAGCCTGACCGGCATCTATGACAGATTTACGACACGGCGACTCGTCGCTTGGGACGAGAAATCCGGTGCGTTTTCCGCCTTTGCGCGGAACGCACCGTTGGGAAACGGGGTTTTCCGCGGGTTATGCTGGCTGGGTTGCAGAGAAGCGACTACTGCAAGGGTCCACGGAGGACAAACCTCGTTTGAAAGGTGCGCGCAAGGTAGTCGTGCGCCACGCGCTTGTCAATCGTCAGATGCGTTGGCGTGCAAGCGCGTCGAAAAACTCGCGCGGCAGCTCGGCCCGCACCGGCACCTGCCAGAGGTTCGCGTGTGCGAATGCGGCGCACTTGATGGCGTCCTTTTCCGTCATCAGGACCGGCAATCCGTCGCTGAAATCGAGGTCACCCAGCCGATATGGATGATGATCGGCAAACGGATGCTCGATTGCATCGATACCCGCGGCGCGCAGCAGTGCGAAAAAGCGCGCGGGATTGCCGATGCCCGCGACTGCGTGCACACGCTGGCCGGCAAAGTCCCGCAGCGGTCTCCGCGCCGCCGCATCGCTCACTGCCACAATCGTATCGCCGACCAGGCGCATCGGAATCTCGCCGGCTTGCGCCAAACCGCCATTGCAGACACGAAATATCACCGTATCCAGCCGCGCCAGCGGTTCGCGCAACGGGCCGGCCGGCAGCAATAGGCCATTGCCGAAACGGCGCTCGCCGTCGATCACGCAGATTTCCACATTACGGAAAAGTGGATAATGCTGCAAACCATCGTCGGCAATGATCATGTCGACAGCAGCCTCATTGCCATCGCCCGCGGCCAGCAAAAGCTGTGCCGCGGCAACGCGATCGCGCCCGACCGCGACCGGCATGCCGGTCGCCCGCCGGATCAGCAGCGGCTCGTCGCCGGACTGTGCGGCGTTGCTCGACGAATCCACGAGGGTCGGCGAGTTCGCGCTGCCGCCGTAACCGCGGCTGACCACACCGGGTTTGCGCCCGCGCTCGCGCATGGCCTCGACCAAGGCAATCACCAGCGGCGTCTTGCCGGTGCCGCCAACCGTGATATTGCCGACCACGATAACAGGGACCGGCAAGCGCTGCGGCTGACGCCAGCCGAGGACATACGGCGCGCGCTGCAGGGCACACAGACCTCGGTAGACCGGCACCAGCGCGCGCAGGATCAACGGTACCGGGGCGCCGCCGTACCAGATTTCCAGCAGCCTTTTTTCCAGGCTCATTGCGGCGATTGCAGTGCCGCGGCGAGCGCCGGTTCCGTGGCCGGAAATTGCAGCTTGTGCAGGGCCGCGTACTGTCCGTCGCGCGCGATCAGCTGCGCATGGGTGCCGCGTTCGATCACGCGGCTTTCCTCGATCACTACGATCTGGTCCGCATGTTCGATCGTCGACAGGCGGTGCGCGATGACCAGTACGGTGCGCTCGCGCATCAGGCGCTTCAGCGCATCCTGGATCAGGCGCTCGGATTCGCTGTCGAGCGCGGACGTCGCTTCGTCGAGCACGAGAATCGGCGCGTTTTTCAGAATCGCCCGCGCAATCGCTATGCGCTGACGCTGACCGCCCGAAAGCAAGGTGCCGCTCTCGCCGATCTGGCTGTCCAGCCCCTGCGGCATGCGCTCGATGAACTCCATCGCGTTCGCCGCGCGCGCAGCCGCTTCGATCGCATCGCGCGAGGCTCCAGCCAGCGCACCGTAGGCGATATTGTGCGCAACTGTATCATTGAACAGCACGACCTGCTGACCGACCCAGGCGATCTGCTCGCGCAGGCTGATCAGCGTGTAGGCGGTGAGCGGCTTGCCGTCGAGCAGCACCTGCCCGGTTTGCGGATCGTAGAAGCGCGGCAGCAGGCTGACGAGCGTGGACTTGCCGCCGCCGGAACGCCCGACCAGCGCGGTGACGCTGCCAGCTGGACAATGCAAGTTGAGCGCATGCAGCGCCGGGATTTTCGCTTGCGGATAGGCGAACTCGACCGACCGGAACTCGATTTCGCCACGCGCGCGTGCAAGGCGTTCGCTGCCGCTGTCGCGCTCCTCGTCGGCATCGATCAGCGCGAAGATATCGCGCGCCGCGACCACGCCGCGCTGCAGGTTCGACTGCACCGTGGTCAGGCGCTTGAACGAGGGCAGCATGACCAGCATTGCGGTGATCAGCGACATGAAGCCGCCCGCGCTCATCGTCGCCAGCGTGCCCGGACGTGTGGCGAGGAAAATCACCAGCGCCAGTGCGCAGGCGGCGACGAGCTGCACAAGTGCGGTCGACAGCGCATTGGTCGATGCGACCTTGAGATTCAGGTAGCGGATCGCCGCGTTGACCGCGCCGAAGCGTTGGCGCTCGTAGTCCTGGCCGCCGTATACTTTTACCTCGCGCTGCCCGCTGACCACTTCGTCGACGATGCCGGTGACCGAGCTTACCGTGTTCTGGATACGTTCGCCGATGCGCCGATAGCGCCGGCCGACCGCATAGACCACGGCGCCGATCATCGGTGCGAGCAGGAACAGGGCCATGGTCAGACGCACGCTGACGGTCAGCATCACATAGACTTGGCCGACGATCAGCAGGCCGTCGAGGATGACGACCTTGAGCGCATCGGTGCTCGCATTGGCGACCTGCTCGACCGTATAGGTCATGCGCGAAATCAGCTGCGCCGAGGACTCGCGGCTGAAGTACGTGGCCGGCAGACACAGGTATTTGCGGAACACGTCGTCGCGCAGCGTCAGCACCACGCCGCGCGCGATCCGCGCCATGCCGAAATCGGCGAGATAGGTCGCCAGACCGCGCACCAGAAACAGCGCGATGATGATGAGCGGCATCCAGAAAATCGTCGCCGCATCCTTGTCGCGGAACAGGCCGTCGAGCATCGGCTTGATCTGGTAGGTGAAGGCCGCGCCGCAGGCGGCGTCGAACACCATGCCGGTCATCGCCACGATCGCGATCGGCCAGTAGCGCGCGGAATAGCCGAGCAGGCGGCGATAGACCGCCGCGTCGCCGGCAACGGCGCTGTGCTCGATCGCGGCGCTTTCCGCAGCCGCGGTCACGGGCGCGCCGGCTCCTTGCCGCTGGCGTCCCGGGTTCGCGTCGTGGCGATCGACAGATGCACGAAGCCGAGCTGCGCCAAAGCATCCATTGCGGTGACCACGGCCTGATGCGGCGTCATCGCATCCGCGCGCAGGATCACCTGGCGATCGCGATTGTCGCCACCGATGCGCGAGATCGCCTCCTTCAACGTGTCCAGCGCGGGATTCAGCACTTCGTTGTTGTCGATGAAGTAATGACTGTTGCTGTCGATCATCACGATCAGCGCGTCGCGTTGCGTATCGGTCGTGGTCTCAGAGGCTTCGGGCAAAGTGACCTTCATCACCGAATGCTGCACGAAGGTCGTGGTCATGACGAAGAACATCAGCAGGGTGAGCATCACGTCGATCAGCGAGATGACGTTGATTTCGAAATCGTCCGGGCGCGCGCTTTGCAGGCGCATGTCAGCTCTTCCCGGTTCCGGCAAGTACAGCGGGCATGTCCGTCGCGCGCGTGCGCGCCGTGCGCGGTGGCGGTGGCGGTTCCGCCTGCGCGGCCAGTTCGTCCATAAGCAGGATCACCTGCTGCTCCATGTCGACCACGTAGTCGGCGACGAGGCCGCGAAAATAGCGGTGGAAGAAATATGCCGGAATCGCGACGCATAAACCCGCAGCCGTGCACACCAGGGCCTGGCCGATACCGCCGGCCATCTTGAGCGGATCGCCGACACCGGACACCATCACTGCGAAAAACATCTCGATCAAGCCGAACACCGTGCCGAGCAGGCCGAGCAGCGGCGAGATCAGCGCAATTGTGCCGAGCGTGTTGAGGAATCGCTCCAGCCGATGCACGACGTGACGGCCGGTATCCTCGACGCGCTCCTTGATGATCTCGCGCGAACGCAAGCGTACGCTGAGCGCGGCACCGAGGATTTCGCCGAGCGGCGAATTCTCGCGCAGCTTTTCCACGTGCTGCGGATCGAGCTGGCGCGCACGCGCCCATTCGCGCACTTCCGCACCGAGCGCGGGCGGAATCACCGTCTTGCGGCGCAACGACCAGAACCGCTCCAGAATAATGGCGACGGCAACCGCCGAACAGAGCAAAATCGGCAGCATCGGCCAGCCGCCGGCAATCAGAATCTCGAGCACGCACAACTCCCGTAAGCCCTTGGTTTCGCTGGTCCGAATGATAGCAGCGAAGCGCGCGCTTGATGTGACTTCGCGCACGCGCGCGACCTTTGATCTTGCCTCTTTTTGCTCGTCATATCGGCTTTCGCCGGTATGACGAGCGGGAGAGGCGATTTATTCGCGCCAATACGGATGCCGGTCCGCGCGCCCGCGTTCGATCACGCGCGGCGGCGCGTCCGAAGCAAAGCGCAAATCTACAAATCCATTTTGCGCGGTGTTGATGAGATCGGCCTGCGCCGCCGCGTACCGCGCCACAACCGCCGGATTCGGATGATTGAAGTGATTGCGATAGCCGGCGGAAACCAGAGCCGCCGACGGATGCAGCGCATCGATGAAAGCCTCGCTCGACGAGGTCTTGCTGCCGTGATGCGGAACTTGCAGGATCAGATGCGCCGCAGGTGGCGCGAGTGCTCCGCTCACTTTCGCTTCCACCGCCGAGGTTATGTCGCCGGTCAGTAGCAAAGCGTTGTCGCCGCTGCGCACTTCAACGACGCAGCAGCGATCGTTGTTGCGCGCGGCAAGCGGTTCCTGCGGATGAACGATGCGGAACGCGACACCGTTCCAGTTCCACGCCTCACCGGCCAGACATTGCGTGGCCGGCACCTGCAGGCGCTCCGGTTCGCCGCTCGCGACCGGCACGCCGGGGAATGCAGCGAGCACGGCCGCCGCGCCGCCGGCGTGGTCGTTGTCGCCGTGGCTGATGATCAGACGATCCAGACGGGTCACGCCGATCGCGTGCAGCGCGGGCACCACGGCGGCATCGCCGAGATCGAAGCCGGATGGGAAACGCGCACCGGCATCGTAGACAAGAACGTGATCGCGGGTGCGCACGACGAAAGACAGTCCCTGCCCCACATCGAGCATCAGCGCCTCAAACTCGCCATCGCGCAATGGATCGCGCGCGGGAATCAGCAGCGGCAGAAACAGGATCAACCCGAGTCCGCGCGCCGGCACGCCGCGCGGCAGCAGCACCCACGTCGCGCCGAGCATTGCCAGCGCGAACGCCCACAGATTCGGTTGCGGAAAATACCAGAGCGCGCCGGGCCACGCGGCCATGTGTTCGAGCAACCACCACAACCCCTGCATCGCAAATCCGGCAAGATGCAGCAGCGCAGCGCCTGCGACGGGTATCGCCAACTGCAGCAGCGCGCCCGCAACCGTGACGGGCAGCACGAAGAAGCAGATCCACGGCACCGCGACGAGGTTGGCCAGCGGCCCGATCAGCGAGCTCTGGCCGAAGAACCATATCGTCAACGGCAGCAAGCCCAGGCTCGCCACGCCCTGCGCGCTCAACATCTCGCACCACCAGCGCCGCCGCTCGCCACGGCCACTCAGACAGAACATCAGCCAGGCCACGCCGACAAAGGACAGCCAGAATCCCGCGCTGAGCACGCACAACGGATCGAGCGCGAGCAACGCGATCACCGCGAAGGCGAGTCCGTGCACGGGCGCCCGCGCGCGCCGCGCGAAGTTTGCCGCCAACAGCACTCCGATCATGACCAGTGCGCGCCGTGTCGGCAGGCCGAGGCCGGCAATCGCGGCGTAGCTCATGGCAAATAAAATGCTGGCGACGGCTTCGATCAGCGGCGCGGGCCAGCGCAGCGTCAACCGCGGCGCAAGCTTCCAGAACAGGCGCACGATGAGCACGCCAAAGCCCGCGAACAGCGCGATATGCAGGCCGGAAATCGCAATCAGATGCGGTATACCGGTCGCGCGCGCAACTGCCCATTCGTGTTCGTCCATCGCCTGTTGATCGCCGAACGCGAGCGCGCGCAACACATCGCTGCTTGATCCCGGACCCAAGGTGTCGGCAATTCCCTGGGAAATACGCGCGCGCAGACGATCGACGCAAAACATGCGCTCGCCAACGACGCGATTGCCGCCATCCTCACGCACATAACCGGTTGCGGTGATGCCTTCGCTGAGTGCGTAGCGTTCGAAATCGAACGCGCCCGGATCGATCAGACCGCGCGGACGCTTGAGGCGCAAATGCAGTTGCCAACGCTCACACGGTTGGATATCGGGCGCAACGTCGTACCAGGAAACGCGCAGCGTGCCGGAAATCGGCGCAGGCTGACCACCGCGTTCGGCCGTCTGCACGGCCAGATCGAAACGAGTAGAGTCGTCCTGCACGCGCGGCAGACCGCGAATCGTGCCGGTGACGGCGACATCTTCGCCTTCGAGCGCAGCTGGCAGACGTTCGGACAGCGCAAGATCCGCGCGCAGCATCGTCCATGCGGCACCGAGCACGACAAAGCCGAGCCAGCGCCAACGACTGCGCAACAGCGCGATGACAACACCGGCAAGCGCCAGCACGAGATCGATCCACAGCGGCGGCAAATGCGTCAGCATCTGCACCGCTACCGCACCGCCCAGCAGTGCAAGCGCCGTGGCGACACTGAACAGATCTCCGATCATGAACAAATTCGATCGCGAAACCACCAGCCCTCTCCCTAGCTGCTGCTTCTAAGTGAGGGAAACGGCCGCCTCACCCATCCTTGCTTCATTCGATCAGGTATTGCCAACGACCTCGCTCAACCCGCCGCCATGAAGTTCGAGTACTCGATCCATGCGTCGCGCCAACGCGTGATCGTGCGTGACCAACACGAAACTCGTACCGATCTCGCGATTCAATTCCAGCATCAGCGCGTAGACCTGTGCCGCGTTTTTCTCGTCGAGATTGCCAGTCGGTTCGTCGCCGAGCACGCAGGCCGGACGTGTGACCAGTGCGCGCGCGACCGCGCAGCGCTGACGTTCGCCGCCGGACAGTTCGCCCGGTTTATGCTGCAAGCGCTGGCCCAAGCCGACGCGTTCGAGTAGTTCTTTCGCATTTTTCTGCGCTTCGACAATCGGTGTGCCGCGGATCAACAGTGGCATCGCGACGTTCTCCAGCGCCGTGAATTCGGGCAGCAGATGATGGAATTGATAGATGAAGCCGAGCGAGCGATTGCGCATCTCGCCGCGCTCGCGATCGGAAAGTTTCGACAGCGCGCGGCCTTCGACTTCCACTTCGCCCGCGGTCAGCGTGTCGAGCCCGCCCAGAATATGCAGAAGTGTACTTTTACCCGCCCCCGAGGCGCCGACGATCGCCAGCGTGCTCGCACGGGCGAGCGCGAAGCTCACGTTGCCGAGCACCTCGGTGCGCAGGTTTCCTTCGGCATAGGTCTTGGCGACGCCGGTGGCGCGCAGCACGACGTTGGTTTGCGGGCTGTTATTCATAACGCAACGCCGCCGCCGGTTGCGTACGCGCGGCACGGCGCGCGGGATACAGCGTCGCGATCAGACAGAACACAAAAGCGATGAGGGTGATCCAGCCCACATCACTCCAGTGCAGATCGGACGGCACGACGTTGATGTAGTAGATATCCTCCGGAAGCACTTCGAAGCTGAAGGTGTGCTCGATCCAACCGACAATGGCCGGAATATTCCAGGCCAGCAGCACGCCGCCGATCACGCCGATCAGAATGCCGAAGGTACCCACGATCACCCCCTGCACCATGAAGATGCCCATCACGCTGTTCGGCGAAATACCCAGGGTGCGCAGGATCGCGATATCGGCCTGCTTGTCGTTGACCAGCATGATCAGGGTCGACACGAGATTGAACGCGGCCACGCCGATGATCAGCGACAGGATGATGAACATCATGAGCTTTTCCATCCTGACCGCCTTGAAGTAATTCACATGCGACTGCTCCCAGGTGCGGATGCGGTAGACCTGGCCCAGATGTTCGGCGAGTTCGCGAGTGATCGGCCACGCGCGCAGCATATCGTCGAGCTTGAGACGGATGCCGCTCGGACCATCTGTCTGAAATAGCTTCTCTGCGTCTTCCATATGCACGATGCCGACGCCTTCGTCGTATTCCGCGTAACCAACGGAGAAAAGTCCGACCACATCGAAGCGCTTGAAGCGTGGCACCGCGCCGACCGGCGTGACGTTCACTTCAGGCGCATAGACCATTACCTTGTCGCCGACGCCGACACCGAGCTGCATCGCCAATTCGTTGCCGAGAATGATCCCGTAGGCGCCCGGCTTCAAATCATTGAGCCGGCCTTTGAGCAGCTTGCTGCCGACATCGGACACCTTCGGCTCCTGATCGGGCAAGATGCCGCGGATCACCGCGCCGCTTGTGCGCGTACCGCGCAGCAGCGCCTGCGCTTCGAGGTAAGGCGCGGCGCCGAGCACATGCGGGCTCGCCTCGGCCTGCTTCACCGTGGTCTGCCAATCCTGAATGCTGTCGTCGACGCTTTGAATCGTCGCGTGCGCGACCATGCCCAGGATGCGCTGCTGAATGTCGCTCTCGAATCCGTTCATCACGGCCATCACTGTAATCAGCAAAATCACGCCGACCGCGATGCCGAGCATGGAAACCAGCGAAATGAACGAGATGAAATGGTTGCGGCGCTTGGCGCGCGTGTAGCGCAGGCCGATGAACAGTTGCAGCGGGCGAAACATTCGTCGGGAAATCCGTTTGCGGGTTGTTGAAGGCTGCAACGCAGGACTGTCTGCATTTTACGCTGCGGCGCGCGCCGGCGTCAGTTCGAAGGTGATAGACGAGGCAAGTTCCCGACTGCGCAGTCATCTTGCTGAATATTTAATAAACCAGGCAGTATTGAAATTGCACTTGCGTGCCCTACCTCCTGTCTACGGCAAAGACGCGAGTTTTGAAATCGCCTCGCGCCGAGCGTCGCAGCAGGCATGTCGCCCACTGCAAGGCAAACCAGTTCGAACCCAAGGTAATTGGAGCACATCATGAAAAATACGTTGTTGGCTATCGCCCTCGCCACCGCTTCCCTGACTGCCGTTCCCGCGATCAGCCACGCAGCCGACAGCAACGGCGCCGGTGGGTTCTTCGTCAACGGCAACGTCGGCCAATCCAATCTCGACAAAGGCATCTACGACGACACCGACACCGGCTATGGCGTCAATCTCGGCTATCGCTGGGCGTTGAATCCGAATGTTGCGCTTGGCGTCGAAGGCGGTTACACCGACCTCGGCAAGTTCGACACCAAGGATTCCTTCAACGGCCTCGGCCTCGGCCAGGCGTCGGTCAAGGGTTGGACTGCGGGCGTGAATGGTCACTTCAACATCACGCCGGAATGGTACCTCTCTGGTCGGGCCGGCCTGTTCAACGCCGACACCAAGGGCTGGACGAATCAGACCGTTCCCGTCTACGTCGACGACACCAGCACCAAGTACTACGCGGGCGCGGGTTTCGGTTACGACTTCAGCAACAATCTCTCCGTCGGCTTGAACTACGACTACTTCAAGACCAAGACCGCCGGTCTGAACCTCGACCCGAACCTGGTCTCGGTCAGCACCGAATATCGCTTCCAGTAAAACCGCTTTCATCAGGGCAGGGACGCAGGGCACGACCGGCCTCTTCGGAGGCCGGTTTTTTTCGCCGGAAATCAGGCGATATCGCTCGTCTGGGCACGCGTCAGGCGCACGCGCAGGCGACGCTGCGTTTCGGCATCGCAGTTGTCCGGCAGCAATAGCAACGGGATTTTTCGTTGCGCACCGATGCGCAAAATCAGCACGATCAGCGCGCCAAGCACGGCGGCACGGACGAACTCGGCCACGTGTTCCTGACCAGACGCATCGCGTAGACGCCAATGTCCGGCCGAGTGCCAGGTGACATGATCGAACCGCGGTTGCAGGAAACTGCGCAATGACCATGCGACGTAAGCGCCAACGACCACGACAAGCCCAAGCCTGATCCAGAGGTTCAATCCACAGGCCACGATCGCCACCAGGGCGAGCAAGGCAACCGCGACGATACCCGCCGCCAGCCGGCGCGAAGGCCGATAGTCAAACGTGATCGCGGGTACGGATTTCATCGACGATGCGCTGCCATGCGACGACCGGCGGCGTGTCGCGGCCGCTCAGCCAGTTCCAAAGCTCGGGATCCTGCTGCTCCAGCAATGCAGAAAATGCATCCTTTGATGCATTGTCCACTTGTGGATAACGTTGATCCAGATACCATTCCAGCAGTTGATCCAGCTCGCGCATGCCGCGCCGGCAGCGCCAGCGCAAACGACCCGCGTCGCTCACCGCAGAAAACCGAAGGCGAGCACACCCCAGAAAATCCAAAGAACGATGCAACTCACGAAGAACACCGGCAGACGATATTTGATGCGGTTGCTGGTGGCGTGAATCGCGCTATGCACGTAGCGCGTGGCAACGAAGGCCCACGCCAGGGTCAACGTGAGCACGTTCACCTGCGCAGTGAGAAAGGCAACGATCAAGGCCGGATAGAATAGCGTCGGCACTTCGAACAGATTGCGGTAGTTGTCCGCCACACGCGTATCGGAGAGGCGCGCGTTCATCTTGCTGCTGGTGGAAACTTCGCGCCAGCGGATGCCTTCGGCGCGTATCTGGCGCGAACGCTCGAAGAACATACGAAAGGTCATGACGATGGTCAGCACCACCATCGCCACGCCGGGCCAGAAAATCAGACGTGCGTCCATTCAGTACCCAAGAAACGAGCCGTTCGCGGTGAGGTATCGAACCGTGAACAGCGAAATTCCAAATAACGCTCGCCCTTCGATACCTCAGGGCGAACGGAAGGCAGTTTCAGACCGATTTTCGTTCAACCATCAATTTCTTGATCTCGCCGATCGCCTTGGCCGGATTGAGGCCTTTCGGACAGGTGTTGGTGCAATTCATGATCGTGTGACAACGATAGAGCTTGAACGGGTCTTCAAGATCATCCAAGCGTGCGCCGGTGTCCTCGTCGCGCGAATCGACGATCCAGCGATAGGCCTGCAGCAGAATCGCGGGCCCCAGGTACTTGTCGCTGTTCCACCAGTAGCTCGGGCACGCCGTCGAGCAGCAGGCGCAGAGGATGCATTCGTATAGGCCGTCGAGCTTGGCACGGTCTACCTTCGATTGCAGGCGCTCGGCATCGGGCGGCGGCGGCGTCTGCGTGCGCAGCCAGGGTTTGATCGAGGCGTATTGCGCATAGAAGTGCGTCAAATCGGGCACCAGATCCTTGACCACCGGCATATGCGGCAGCGGATAGATCTTTACGTCGCCCTTGCAGTCTTCGATCGCCTTGGTGCAGGCAAGCGTGTTGTGGCCGTCGATGTTCATTGCGCAGGAGCCGCAGATGCCTTCGCGGCAGGAGCGGCGGAAAGTCAGCGTCGAATCGATCTCGTTTTTGATCTTGATCAGCGCATCGAGGACCATCGGCCCGCAACTCGCCAGATCGATTTCATATTCGTCGATATGCGGATTCTGCCCGTCCTCCTCGTTCCAGCGGTAGACGCGGAATGTGCGCACATTCCTCGCACCCGCCTTCGCCGGATACTTTTTGCCTTTTTGTACTTTGGAATTTTTTGGGAGAGTGAATTCGGCCATTGTGAATTCTTCCGATTGAGCTAGTTCGATTTGAACTTAATGGATGCGCAAAAATCGATATACAGTCGACGTAACTGGTCTTTGTAATTCGCTTCCATAACTTGTAGATCACAGGTATAAAAGTTCGACTTGTCCTGAAGTACGAGCGTGTGGAAGATGGTTTTGCCAGTGGCTTTCCCTACCCCAGATACATCTAAGCTAAAGTCGCCGCGTGATACCGCTTCGACTGCGTCATTGCCGCCCACCTGAATCACATGTGGCTTCACGACTATAGTTTGGGGATCTTTGAGATTGTCGCTGTATTGTTCGACAAACCCCTGTAAAGAATTTGGAGAGGAGCCAGGCTTTACCTGCTGGAAGATGATCGAGGAGAAACCGCGTTCCGGATAGAACGAGAACAAAGGTGTCTTCTCACCACCTACCATATTGGAGCCGACAGCGCATCTCCAATCTACCGGTACTCGCACATCTGCGACAGACGCAAGTAGTGCTTTGCAATTGCCTAGAGAGCCAGATGCGTGAACCTGGCTCTGCCAGGCATCTGCCAAAACTGCAACACAAAACCACGCAACTTGTCTTGTAATGACATTCATCAGTACACCCGCGCCTTCGGCGGCACCGTCTTCACGTCGTCGGTGAGCGTGTTCATATGTACCGGACGGAAATCGAAACTGCATGCGCCCTTCTCGTCGACCTTGACCAGCGTATGCTTCTGCCAGTTCGCGTCGTCGCGGTTCGGGAAATCCTCGTGCGCGTGTGCACCACGGCTTTCGTGACGTTGCTCGGCGGAGTTGATCGTCGCCACCGCGTTGTAGAGCAGGTTCTGCAGCTCGTAGGTCTCGATCAGATCGGAATTCCACACCAGCGAACGATCCGACACGCGCACGTCGTCGAAGCTTTTGAACACCGCATCCATCTTGTCGCAGCCTTCCTTGAGCGTCTTCGAGGTGCGGAACACCGCCGCATCGCTCTGCATCGTGCGCTGCATGTTCAAGCGGATGTCCGCGGTCGACTGCGAGCCGTTCGCGTTGCGCAACTTGTCCAGATTGGCCAGGGCCTTGTCGCAGGCCGATTCAGGCAGGGTCTTGTGCGCCGCGCCCGACTTGATCGTCTCACCGCAACGGTTCGCCACCGCGCGGCCGAATACGACGAGATCGAGCAGCGAATTCGATCCGAGCCGGTTCGCGCCGTGCACCGACACGCAGGCCGCCTCGCCGATCGCATAGAGTCCCTGCACGATCTTGTCCGGATCGTTGCCGACTTTCTGCACGACTTCGCCATGGTAGTTGGTCGGAATGCCGCCCATGTTGTAGTGCACGGTCGGCAGTACCGGGATCGGCTGCTTGGTCACGTCGACGCCGGCGAAGATGCGCGCGCTCTCGGCGATGCCTGGCAGCCTCTCGTGGATCACCTCGGGCCCGAGATGGGTCAGGTCGAGCAGGATATGGTCCTTTTCCGAGCCCACGCCGCGGCCTTCGCGGATTTCGATCGTCATCGAACGCGACACGACATCGCGCGAAGCCAGATCCTTGTAGTGTGGCGCGTAGCGCTCCATGAAGCGCTCGCCGTTCGAGTTGCGCAGGATGCCGCCTTCGCCGCGCACACCCTCGGTGATCAGGCAACCCGCACCATAAATACCGGTCGGATGGAACTGCACGAACTCCATGTCCTGCAGGGCGAGTCCCGCGCGCGCGAACAAACCGCCGCCGTCGCCGGTGCAGGTGTGCGCCGAGGTCGCGGAGAAATACGCGCGACCATAACCGCCGGTCGCGAGCACGACACCATGTGCGCGGAATAGATGCAGGCTGCCTTCGGCCATGTCCAGCGCGAGGACGCCGCGGCAGACGCCGTCTGCATCGAAGATCAGATCGAGTGCGAAGTATTCGATTTTGAACTGCGCATCATGCGCGAGCGATTGCTGATACAAAGTGTGCAGCATCGCGTGACCGGTGCGGTCGGCCGCCGCGCAAGTGCGCTGCGCGGGCGGGCCTTCGCCGTAGCGCGTGGTCATGCCACCGAATGGGCGCTGGTAGATCTTGCCTTCCTCGGTACGCGAGAACGGCACACCGTAGTGTTCGAGCTCGATCACCGCAGCGGGTGCTTCCTTGCACATGTACTCGATCGCATCCTGGTCGCCAAGCCAGTCCGAACCCTTGATGGTATCGTAGAAGTGGTAGCGCCAATCGTCCTCGCCCATATTGCCCAGCGCGGCCGAGATGCCACCCTGCGCCGCGACCGTGTGCGAACGCGTCGGGAACACCTTGGTCAGGCACACGGTCTTGAGGCCCTTCGCCGCGAGCCCGAACGTCGCGCGCAGACCCGCGCCGCCGGCGCCGATCACGACGATGTCGTACTTGTGCTGTTCGATCTTGTACGCTGCCATTTTTATACTTTTTTCCTTGTTTCCTTTCAGCTGAACGCGATGTGACCTATCGCGACCACCGAGGTCAGCGCACCGATCACGCAAAAGAGCTTGACCGCGAGCTGCGACACGATTTCCAGCCAGCGCGTGTGTACATAGTCCTCGATCACCACCTGCAGGCCCAGTTGCGCATGCCAGAACACGGCGATCACGAGTGCGATCAGCCAGACCGCAGCAAAAGGCCGATGCACGATGGCGCGCGCATGCGCGTAGTCCGCTTGCACCAGAGTGAGCGCGAGCCAGATCGTCCACAGACTCAGTGGAATCAATGCGAGCGCGGTCACGCGCTGCGTGATGAAATGATGCGTGCCGCCGCGCGCCGAGCCCAGCGCCAACACGCGTTTCAGCGGAGTCTGATAATCCACGGCGCGCGCGTTCGCCGCTGCCGTGGATGCAGACCCGTTGCGTACGTTCTCGTCGCTCATACCGCACCTCCCTGCGCAATGACGCCGGCCCAGATCACGGCGGTAAGCACGACGCTGATCACGACCACGGCCAGGCCGCTGGTGCGCGCGCGTTGAATGGAATATCCGTAGCCTGCGTCCCAGAACAAATGGCGGATGCCGTTGCATAGGTGAAAACAAAGCGCCCAGCTCCAGCCGAACAGCAGGATCAGGCCGAGCCACGATCCGGCGAAACCGCGCACGCGGGCATAACTTTCAGGACC
>JAYTQX010000420.1:0-3811 GCA_043746455.1 Pseudomonadota bacterium | reverse complement strand
AAAGCATCACGCGTCGACGCGCTTCGCGCCCGCTTCCAATCCAGATTTCAGGCTGGCCTCGATAAATTCGTCGAGATCGCCATCGAGCACCTTCTGCGTGTCCGTGCGCTCGATACCCGTGCGCAGGTCCTTGATGCGTGACTGATCCAGCACATAGTTGCGGATCTGGCTGCCCCAGCCGATATCGGACTTGGTCGCCTCAAGCGCGGCCTTCTCGGTATTGCGCTTCTGGATTTCCAACTCGTAGAGCTTGGCCTTCAGCATCTTCATCGCGCGGTCGCGGTTGGCGTGCTGCGAGCGCTCGGTCTGGCAGGCGACAACGGTATTGGTCGGCACATGCGTGATACGCACCGCCGATTCAGTCTTGTTGACGTGCTGACCGCCTGCACCCGACGAGCGATACACATCGGTTCTCAAATCGGCGGGATTGATCTCGATATCGATATCGTCGTCGACTTCGGGCGCGACAAAGATCGAAGAAAACGAGGTGTGCCGGCGGTTGTCCGAATCGAACGGCGACTTGCGCACCAAACGGTGCACGCCGATCTCGGTCTTCAGCCAACCGTAGGCATACTCGCCCTCGACGCGGAACGTGGCGCTCTTGATCCCGGCCACATCGCCCGCCGACACTTCGAGCAATTCGGTTTTCCAGCCCCTGTGCTCGCACCAGCGCAGATACATGCGCAGCAGCATTTCCGCCCAGTCCTGTGCCTCGGTGCCGCCCGCGCCGGCCTGCACATCGACGAAGGCGTTGTGCGAATCCATCTTGCCGGAAAACATGCGCTGGAACTCGAGCGCTTCGACCTTCTGCGCAAGCGTATCCACATCGGCGAACACGGCCTGCACAGTGCCCTCGTCGTTTTCCGCTTCGGCGAGCTGCAGCAGCTCTTCGGCGCCGCTCAGGCCTTCGGTCAAGGCATGGATGCCGTTGACGATCTTGTCGAGCGTCGCGCGCTCCTTGCCCAGCTGCTGCGCGCGCTCCGGATTGTCCCAGATGTTGGGGTTTTCGAGCTCGCGGCCGACTTCTTCGAGACGTTCGGACTTCGTCTCGTAGTCAAAGATACCCCCTAAGCGACGCGACGCGGGCCTGGAAATCCGCGATGCGTGCGTGAATCGGATTAGTTTCGATCATGATAAAAAACACTGCTGCACAGCCGATGATTCTAGCAAATACGCCAGCCTGCGTATCAGGCGGATTCGAGGTGGCGTATCAGCAGCCGCAGCGATTCCGCGCCATTCCACTCATTCACGTCGAGCTGGAACACGGCGCGTATGCGCGACGGCGGCGCGCCGACCCCGACATTGAACTGGATCGCTTCCAGCACCTGCGCAGAATCTTCGCTGCGCAATTTCAGGCGCCGGTGATTCTCGCCGACGCCGCGCCAGGATTCGACTGCGAACACGCCATCGAACAACGGTTCGGCGAATGCCTGCCCCCATGGACCCGCATAGCGCAGCTGGCGGGCCAGATCGAGGGTGACGTCCGCTGCATCGAGCTCGCCATCGGTATACAAAATCGCATCGAGCTGTTCGCGGGCAAGATGCGCGCGTGCGACGGCGTCGAACTCGGTCGCCAACCGTTCGATGTCGGCGCAACGCAAGGTCATGCCGGCCGCCATCGCATGACCGCCGTAGCGCAGCAGTAGACCGGGAACGCGCGCATCGATTTCGACCAGCGCGTCGCGCAGATGGAATCCCGCAATCGAACGGCCGGAGGCCCTGATTTCGTCGCTGCCCTCGCCCGCCGGCGCGCAGGCGATCACCGGACGGTTCAGCGTCTCCTTGAGTTTCGACGCGACCAGACCGACGACACCGTGGTGCCAATCGGGCTCGAACAACACCAAGCCGACCGGCAGCGACTCCACCGAGTGTTGTGAAATCCACTTCTGTACCGAAGCTTCCGCCTGATCGACCATCCCCGATTGCAGTTCGCGGCGCTCGTTGTTGATCGTGGATAGTTCATCGGCCAGCACCCGCGCACGCGCAGGGTCGTCGCTGAGCAGGCATTCGATGCCGAGGCGGATATCGTCGAGCCGGCCGGCGGCATTGATGCGCGGCGCGACGACGAATCCCAGGTCGCTCGTGATCGCGCGTCCCGGATCGCGCTTGCCGCTTGCGAGCAGGGCCACGATGCCCGCACACGCGCGACCGCTGCGAATGCGTTTCAAGCCGGCTTCGACCAGGATGCGGTTGTTGCGATCGAGCGGCACCAGATCGGCCACCGTACCGAGCGCAACCAGGTCGAGCAGCGAGGAGAGGTCGGGACGCTCTTTTTGAAAAGTGCGGCCAAGGACGGCCGCTTTTTGATCTTCGCGATAAGGATGATCGCAAGGATAAAGCTGCGCACGCAGCGCGAGCAGCAGGTAAAACATCACGCCGACGCCGGCCAGCGCCTTGCTCGGAAAGATGTCTCCGTCGAGATTGGGATTCACCATCGCATCGGCCTCGGGCAGGGTTGCGCCAGGCAAATGATGATCGGTCACGATCACGCGCATGCCATGCGCCTTGGCCGCAGCGACGCCGGCGTGCGCGGCGACACCGTTGTCGACCGTGATCAGCAATCCGTCCTGTTTGAGCTCGGGGTGCCGGGCGGCCAATTCCTCGACCAGCCCCGGACTCAGGCCATAGCCGTGAGTGAAGCGATTGGGCACCCCGTAGTCGACGCGGCGCGCGCCAAGCAGACGCAGGCCACGCATGGCGACAGCCGTACCGGTAGCGCCGTCGGCATCGAAATCGCCGACGATCAGGATCGGCGCATCCGCGCGCATTGCATTTTCGAGCAGCTCGCAGGCGCGCTGAATGCCGCCGAGCTGTTGCGGCGGCAAGAGCGCAGCAAGTCGATGCTCGATTTGATCCGCTGCGGCGATGCCACGCGCTGCGTAGATCCTGCGCAGTATCGGGTGCAGCGATACCGGCCATGTGCCGTTTGCTGCGGGCACGGCTCGGCGCCGGATGCGCGGCTTGCCGATCACGTGAGCGGTTTTGCCCTGCGCCAGAAACGCCAGCGGTGCGCGGGTTTGATGGCATAGCGCTCACCGCTTTCGAAGCGTAGATGCAGCGTGTCGATCTTGCGTGCGCGAAGTGCGGTATCGTGGGGCGTGAACCAATTGCGTTCGAGCGCCGCAATGTTGCGTTGGTCGGCGAGATCGATCAGCAATGAAGAACCCTTGTCATCCAGCGCCGTCTCCCCAGCAGTCGGAGATGGGACCGGTTTGAGTGCGTCGGGTGGGACGCTCGATACCGGAATCTTCGCCAGCTTCGCCAGCGCGTGGGCAATTTCATCATTGCTGAACACTTGGGTGAAATCGCTGCGCACCCATTCCGGCAATACACCGGCGCCCCAGATCCATAGACTGTTGACCGGCGGCAGGCCGCGGCGTGTGCGCTGGGCGTTGAGCGGATGCTGGGTCAGGACGATCTGCACCTCATTGAGCAGTCTGCGCCAGCGCTGCGCGTTCTCGCCCTCGGGCAGATGCAGCGCAAGATCGTCACCGAGCGCGGCAGCGGGCGCCGAAAATGTCGGCAACTTCGCCTCACGCGCACAGTGCAGGTACCAGCGATCTGGACGCGTCGCTTCGAGCGGAAAACCCGCATCGCCGAACAAGGGTCTCAGCGCCTGCGCGAATCCATTAATTTCATCCGCGGATAACTCCAGATTTCCGCAGGCGAGCAGGCGCAACGTGACCGCATCCGCCATCAGATACGCCGGATCGGCGCGCAGCCAGAGCACATTCGGTGCGTCGTCTGCGTCGAGGCTGCGCGTCAGCGCGGCCGTCGGCAGCAACGTGCCGATAAATTCGAAGCATTCACG
>JAYTQX010000419.1:0-2752 GCA_043746455.1 Pseudomonadota bacterium | reverse complement strand
GGGGACGGCGTCGGCGACCTGCCCGGGATTGTCGAACGCCTCGACTACATCGCGAGCCTTGGCGTCGACGCGATCTGGATCTCGCCGTTTTTCAAGTCGCCGATGGCGGACTTCGGCTACGACATCGCCGACTACCGCGAAGTCGACCCGCTGTTCGGCACGATGGCCGATTTCGACCGTCTGCTGGAAAAGGCGCATGCGCTCGGCCTGAAGGTGATGATCGATCAGGTGCTGAGCCACACCTCGATCGCCCACGAGTGGTTTCACGAAAGCAGCAGCGACGCGACCAATGCCAAAGCCGACTGGTATGTTTGGGCCGACGCGCGCGCCGACGGCACACCACCCAACAACTGGCTGTCGATTTTCGGCGGCGTAGCCTGGCGCTGGGAACCGCGCCGGCGTCAGTACTATCTGCACAACTTCCTGGCCGCGCAGCCCGACCTGAATTTCCACCAGCCCGCCGTGCGCAGCGCGGTACTCGACAACGTGCGTTTTTGGCTGGACAAGGGCGTGGATGCGGTCCGTCTGGATGCGATCAATTTCTGTTTCCACGATGTGCAGCTGCGCGACAACCCGCCCAAGCCGGTCGAGCAGCGCACCGGCCGCGGCTTCAGTCCGGACAATCCGTACGCGTTCCAGTACCACTACTACAACAACACGCAGCCGGAAAATCTGGGTTTTCTCGAAGATTTGCGCAGGCTCACGGACCACTATCCGGGCGTGGCCATGCTCGGCGAGATTTCGTCGGAAGATTCACTGGCGACGATGGCCGAGTACACGCACGGCAAGCGTCTGCACATGGGCTACAGTTTCGAACTGCTGACCGACGATTTTTCCGCGGGCTATATCCGGCAAACCGTGGCCGCGCTGGAAGCGAAAATCGGCGATGGCTGGCCGTGCTGGGCCATTTCCAATCACGATGTCGAGCGCGTGATGAGCCGCTGGGGTGGCAGCCAGCCATCGGGCGACTTGGCCAAACTGCTCACCGCGCTTGTGTGTTCGCTGCGCGGCTCGGTTTGTCTGTATCAGGGCGAAGAGCTTGGCCTGACCGAAGCCGACCTGCCCTATCAGGAACTGCGCGACCCCTACGGCATCGCGTTCTGGCCGAATTTCAAGGGTCGCGACGGCTGCCGCACGCCGATGCCGTGGACCGACGCTGAACGCGCCGGATTCAGCAGCGCACGCCCCTGGCTGCCGATCCCGGCCGAGCATCGCGCGCGGGCCGCGGCGACTCAGGAGTCCGACCCCGCTTCGGTGCTCAACGGTTTTCGCAGCTTCATGCGCTGGCGTGCGCGGCAAGCCGCCCTGCGTCTAGGCGATATCCGCTTTTTCGACGCCGCCGAACCGCTGTTGATGTTCAGCCGTTCGCATCGGGGCGAAAGCCTGTTCGTCGCGATGAACCTGGGCGCCGAGCCCGTCACCGCTGCGGCTCCAGCCGGCTTGAAACTGCAACCCATCGAATGTCCAGGACCGGTGCCCGGCCATCTGCAGCAAGCCGGATTGAACCTGCCCGCGTATGCTGCGTTGTATGCGCGGATCACCGCGTAGACGCGAGGCCTGGCGGATGAGTGTGTTCAAGATAATTCTGCTCGTGGCGCTCAGTGTCGCCGGCACGACGGCCGCCGCCGGCGGCGAATGGCAAACGCAAATTGCTTTCCAGGGACGCAGCGCCACGGCGGCGGTCGAGGCGAACGCATATCGACTCGACTCCAACGGCAACATGCGCACGATCGCAGCCCAGGCCATGCGCAGCGAAACCGCAAGCCCGCTGGTCGACGCCTTGTTCGCGCTGGCACAGACCGAGGCCGCCGACGCGCGCACCAGGGAACTGGTCGACGGCGCCTACAACCACGGCAAGCCGATCCCCTGCGACTGCTACGTGACCGGCGTGAAGTGGCCCTTCGTGTGGACGCGGGATTCGGCCTATTCGATCGATCTTGCGCTCGCCTGGCTCGATCCCGCGCGTTCGCGGCGCACGCTGGAGTTCAAGCTTTCCGACGTGCGTGAGCCATCCGCGCCGCAGGGACTCTATATCGTGCAGGACACGGGTTCGGGCGGCAGCTGGCCGATCTCGAGCGATCGCGTCGTCTGGTTCCTCGGCGCGCGCCATCTGCTCGACGACAAGGCCTTCGCCGATAAAGTATACAAAGCGCTGAACGATACCCTGGCGCAGGACCGGCAGTACGTCTTCGACGCGGCGCTCGGCCTGTATCGCGGCGAGACGTCCTTCCTCGACTGGCGCGAGCAGACCTATCCGACATGGACCGAAAACGACGTGCGTTTCATCGCCGAATCGTTTGCGCTGTCGACCAATGTGCTGCATTACGAGGCGTTGGTTCTGGCGGTAAAGATGGCCAAATCGCGCAACGATACCGCCGCTGCGCAGTATCAAAACGAAGCCAATGCGCTGCGCGCGGCCATCGACAAACACTTCTGGCGCGAAGACCGCGGCCTGTACATGAGCTATATTGGCTCGGTTAGCGATCCGCAGACGATCGAAGCCTACGACCTGCTCGGCACCGCGCTGGCGATTCTCGCCGACGTGCCCGCGCCGGAGCGCGCGCGCAAGGCGCTGGCGAACTATCCGACCTGGGCTCCCGGCAGCCCGGTGATCTGGCCCGAGCACAAGGACGCGGCGATCTACCATAACCGCGCGATCTGGCCCTTCGTCAGCGCCTACGCGCTGCGCGCGGCACGCAAGCTCGACGATCCCAACCGCATCGCGCACGAACTGCGCTCGATCCTGCAAGGC
>JAYTQX010000418.1:0-3354 GCA_043746455.1 Pseudomonadota bacterium | reverse complement strand
CTGGTTTCGCAGCGCTCGCTGCGGTGCAGGACGTGTGTTCTGCCCACGGGCGTCGCGGTGACACTGATCGCGGCCAGCGTCGGGATGGCGGAAGTTGCGGGCACCGGCGCATGCGTCATCGCATAGGCGCTCACTGCGATGCCGAGGGCGAGAGCGGCCAGGCCGCGGCTGATTTGCAGGGAAAGATTCATTGCGTACTCCTTTGTATACTTTGCCTAGCGCTGTTGAGCAAGGCGCGTGCCAGCATCTCGCCAGCGTTGTTTTGCAAAGCATTGGATGCGCAATCAGGCGGTTAAGTTGCGCCGGAAACGGCGCGCGTGACTTCCGGCACGGGTCTGTCAGGTATCCGCGGACAGTGCCGTCCGCCTTGCGTGTTTGCGGACGGTCGCGCGCAAAAGCATCGCGACCACGCGCCGCATGCCGCGAATCGGTGGAGGCTCGGCGGACAGACCCGCAGGGCGGAACGATGAATCCTGTGCAGCTCAGCGCGACGCGCGCGCGATCTCGCGCGGGGTCGGATTCGCGCTGACCGTGAGCGGACGGCCGACATGCACGCGCGTGGTGTAGCGCGCATTGCTGTTGCCGGCAACCGTATTGGTCACTACGTCGATGCGCGTCCGTGCAACGTCGACAACCGACGTCTGCGCGGCCGGCGAATTCGCCGTCGTTTCAGCATGCGCCATTGCCAAAGCGCCGATCGCCGTAAACAGCACGAGCGCGACAACACTGCGTTTGATCTGGGTGGAAAAGTTCATTTCTATACTCCTGAGATTTGACTGGATAGCTGTAACCGTTTTCAATTCGATGGCTTGCTCGCTCAGCAAGGGCCGCAGCGCTGCGAGCGGTGGGAAAACAATGCCCGTACGATGTCCGTATCGTTGGTCCGGTGATAAAGCTTCGTCAGCGCGTGCTTCAGCGCACAGGATTGCCGGGAGGACGCATTACCGGCACGGAACGACATCCGGCATGGGGTAACGACGTATGCGAGGGCAATCGGAGCAACCAGCGCAGGGGCGGCACTATACGTAGCGCTGTCTGAACAAATAACTAACGGAGCAGTACAGTAATTAACCTGCGACAAACTGCCTCAGGCGAGGCTGGCTTGGCTGCGTCGCACAGTCTTCCGTCGATTGAATGGCGGAATCAGCGCGGCCGATGTTCCCGGCGCGGCTCCACGGCATACTTGCCGGATTGCCCGCCGAGCCACTCCAAATGCCGTTATTCCAGCTGTCCGACACCGAGATCTACAACGAATGCCTCGGCGCGGGATTTCCACTCTTGCTGATCCATGGGCTGGGCTCCAGTGGCGACGATTGGGCCTTCCAACGCGACGCGTTCGCCCGGCACCATCATTTGATCCTGCCCGATCTGCGCGGTTCCGGGCGCAGCGCCAAACCGCCCGGGCCCTATTCGATCGCGCAATTCGCCGCCGATTTATGGGCGTTGGTCGATGCCCTCGGGCTCGGCCAAATCGATGCGCTCGGCTTTTCGCTCGGCGGCGCCGTCGCGCTGGAAATGGCGCTGATACGCCCCGATCGCGTACGCCGCCTGGTGCTGTGCAATGCGCTCGCCAGCTACCGCACCGATACCTGGCACAAATGGATCGAGGCGCGTCTGCAAGTCGCGCTGGTGCACACGCTCGGCCTCAGGCGCACCGCGCAGCTGATCGCCAAGCGTTTGTTTCCGTTGCCTGAGCAGGGACCGAAGCGTCAGCGCGTGATCGATGTCGTCGGCGCGAATCCGAAACCGGCGTATCTCGCCAGCATGCATGCCCTGATCGGCTGGAGTGCGATCGAACGCCTTTCGGCGCTGCAGGCCGCCACTCTCGTCATCGCTGCCGAGTACGACTACACGCCGCTGACCGACAAGCGCGCCGAATTGAGGCATTTTCCACAAGTGGAATTTGTCGTAATTTCCGGTTCGCGCCATGGCACGCCGTTCGACGCGATCGAACAGTTCAACGCCTGCGTGCTCGAATTTCTTGCGCGCGACGAGCGCGACGAAAAGACCGCGACTCAGAGCCCTGTGCCCTGAACGTGCGTCTTACCAGGCCATTGCTTCGCCGCGATGGTCGACGAAACTCCCGTTCGCGGCCGGTTCGAGACCATCGATCAGGCGCAGCATGGCGGTGACGGACTGGGTCGGGGACAGCGGCGCGCTGGCACCGCCCATATCGGTGCGTACCCAGCCCGGATGAATGCTGACCACGCAGATACCTTGCGCACGGAATTCCGCCGCGAGCAGGCGCGTCACCATATTGAGCGCAGCCTTGCTTACCGCGTAGCTCGGCGAGTAGAAATGCGCGGTGTCGGCGAGCGAACCCAGTTCGGAGGAAAGATTGATCACCCGCGCCCGCGTGCCGCGCGTGAGCAGAGGCGCAAGCGCCTGGGTCAGCAGCAGCGGACCGACGACGTTGGTGTGCAAGGTCGTGTCGAACGTGCTGGCAACGAGTTCGCCGAAGCGCTCGCCGGAAACCAGCACGCCGGCACAGTTGATCAACACGTCGATTCCCTCGCCGAGCATACCCGCTTCACGCGCGAATCCGGCGATCGAGCGCTCCTTGTCGAGATCGAGCGGCAATACGTGCAGCCGGCCCGGATGCGCGCCGGCGAGCTCGGTGAGCTTGAGCGCGCGTCCCGGATTGCGGCAGCCGGCGATCACGCGATCGCCACGCGCAAGCAGTTGGCGTGCGAATTCCAGGCCCAGGCCACGATTGGCACCGGTGACGACCACGCGTTGCACCTGAGCTTGCGGCATGCCGCGCTCCGACTGAAATTCACATCAGTTTACCCCTGTCTTTCGGCCGTTGCGCCGAGTCCCACGGCTGGGCTAGGCTCGGCGTCTTTTCGCGCAATCACGAGGGAGCAGGATGATGTCCGTTGCGAGATGCCGAACGATTCGACCCGCAGGCAACAAATTCCCGTGCAGAACCTTACTGTCTAGATCGGCCATCATCGCCCTTGCGCTTGCGGCATCAGGCTGCATGACCACACCAACGACGACATCGCCCAAATCCGAGAGCACCGCTGCCGTGATCGATATTCCGTTCCAGAAATTCCAGCTCGACAACGGCCTGACCGTCATCGTGCACGAGGATCACAAGGCGCCCGTTGTCGCCGTGTCGATCTGGTATCACGTCGGCTCGGGCGACGAACCCGCGCGCAAGACCGGCTTCGCGCATCTGTTCGAACACCTGATGTTCTCGGGTTCGGAAAATCACAAAGGCACCTATTTCAAGCCGTTCGAAATCGCCGGCGCGACCGACATGAACGGCACGACCTGGCTTGACCGCACCAATTATTTCGAGACCGTGCCCACCACCGCACTCGACATGGCGCTGTGGATGGAATCGGA
>JAYTQX010000417.1:0-2391 GCA_043746455.1 Pseudomonadota bacterium | reverse complement strand
TCGGCGTCGAGATCGCGGCGCAGTTCGAGTATAGCCAGCACATTTTCCGCGACCGTCAGGCGGCGGAACACCGACGGCTCCTGCGGCAGATAGCCGACGCCGAGGCGCGCGCGCGCATGCATCGGCATCTGCGTGATGTCGTGTTCGTCGAGCGTGATGCGTCCGGCATCCGCGCCGATCAGGCCGACGACCATATAGAACGTCGTCGTCTTGCCCGCGCCGTTCGGGCCGAGCAGGCCGACGATTTCGCCCAGTTCAAGATTGAAGTCGAAGTCGCGCACGACCATGCGGCCCTTGAAGCTTTTTTGCAGGCCGACCGCGTTGAGCATCAGTGCGCGCCGCCCGACTTCGTATCCGCCGGCTTAGCGGCGGCCTTCGGTGCCGCTTTCGCGGCCGCGGAGCCGGGGAAACCGCAGTTGTTGGGGCTTGGCGCCGGTTTGTCGGTCTTCGGTTCCATCACCAGGTGCACGCGGCTGGCCGGCGAGGACTTGTCGCCGCTTTCCATGTCGCCGGTGTCGGTGTTGTAGAGCATGTGCTCGCCGTGAAATTCGCCGCGACCGGCCTGGTCGACGACCACGCCGCCGCTGAGCTCGGCGATGTAGGTGATCGGGTTGTAGTCGATCTTGTTGGCGTTGGTCGTCATCAGTCCGCAGTCGCCATCGTGCACCTGCTGCATGTGCGCTTGCTTGCCGGTGATCACCGCGCGCACGACCTTGCCGGCATTTTCGTTTTTGGCGTTTTTCGGCATGCGATAGATCGTGGCGTGTTCGCCGTGAATCTTGATCGAACCCTGGGTCATGACGACGTTGCCGTCCAGATCGGTCAGATCCGGGTCGGTCACCGTTTCGGTCTTGCTCTCCACGGTCTTGGCTCTGTTCGCGTCCACCAGCATCTGCTGATCGCGGTCGCTTTTGAGCGCGAACGCGTTGACTGCGATCGCCAGCGCCGCCAGTCCGCACAGCATTGCGAACTTATTTGCCGCCATTGCCTTTTGCCGGTAACGAAATGGTATGCACATCGGAGAGCAGCTCCACGGTTTTGAGGTCCAGATCGGCCTTCATGCCGATGCTGTGCGAGACATTGTTCGGGTCGATCATCGTCGTCGCTGCCGCGGTTTCCATGCGCTTGTCGCGGTGCGGGCCGCCGGCCACGGTTCGACCCCTGGCATCTTTCGGCTTGGGGTCGGTGGTCACGGTCATGTCGCTGGTGAGAATTTCCACCGGCGCGACTTTCTCGGTCGGCACGCGGTGCATCGCGACCTTGCCCTCGAGCTTCATGATCGAACCGTCCTTGTTGACCCAGGCGGAATCGGATGTGCCTTTCCAGAGGTTGTCGCTGTGGTCGACGATTTCGTAATCGGGGGTCATCACATAGATCGAGCCGTCGTCGCCGCGGCGCGTCAGGCGCGGAGCGGCCACGGTAAACGAATGGTTGCCGTCGGTATCGAGCGCGTCAAGGGTGAAGTTGTCGAGCGTGTAGTCCGAACGCGGCGGCCCAGCGAACGCGTTGCCCTCGTCGTGCGGGCGGAATATCCAGACCAGCACCCAGCCCGCGAACGCGAGCAGGGCGAGGACGGCGATCGTGAAATAAGTGCGTCGATCCATCACAGGCAGCGCTTGAGCTCGGCATCCGCCTTGCCCTGCGCGGCAAGCAGCAGATCGCAGACTTCGCGCGCGGCGCCTTCGCCGCCGCGCAATGCGGTGTGCCAGTGCGCCCGTTCGCGCACCAAGGGATGCGCATTCGCGGGCGCGATCGACAGACCCACGCGCAGCATCACGGCGAGATCGACGATATCGTCGCCGGTATAGCAGACCTGATCGGGCGCGAGCTTGAGCGCGCCGATCAGGTGTTCGAAACAATCGAGTTTCTTTTCCTGGCCCTGATACACATGCACGATACCCAGTTCGGCCGTGCGTTCGGTGACGATATGGCTCGTGCGCGCGGTGATCACCGCGATTTCGATGCCGTTGGCGAGCAGGCGCTTCATGCCGATGCCGTCGTGCGCGTAGAACGCCTTCATCTCGCTGCCGTCGGCGGCGTACCAGAGCTTGCCGTCGGTGAGCACGCCGTCGACGTCGAACACCGCAAGCTTCACGCGTGCGGCACGGTCGAGGATATCGGCGGGGACGTTGTTTGGGAGCATAAGATAGATGTGGAAATGATTGCAGTGAGTGTAGTGAATGCAAAGTTTGCGGAAGCTGAAAATCTTGTCATTCCCGCGAAAAGGGAATCCAGCGCCTCCAATGCTTTTGAACAGAAGAGGTAAAGACACTGGATTGACCAGCTTCGCTGTTGTAAAGCGCTTCCGCTTTCGCGGGAATTATTCCACGCGGCGGCGCATCAAACCACGCGCGCGCGCAGCAGATCGTGGATATTCAGCGCGCCGACCAG
>JAYTQX010000416.1:0-7966 GCA_043746455.1 Pseudomonadota bacterium | reverse complement strand
CCGGCCCTGCAGGTGTTTCAGATCCTGTTCGGCGAGGAGCGTGTGCCGGTGAACACATGATCCATAACCGCAGTTACACACTTAAATTGACAGACCCCGCTCGACAAGCGAAACGATTTTCATCTTGTGCTCGTAGCCGCGTGCGCCCTTACCCTTGGGCTTCGACGTGCCCCAATAGGTTTCGTCGGCTTCGACCGTGCCGCCGCCGCTACCCAGCATCCCGGTGCTGTGACCGGCCATAGCTTCGCGGACACGGTGGCACATGAACCACGCGCTCTTATAAGTGATTCCCAGCATGCGGTGAATCTGGTGCGCGCTGATTGCCTTCTTGCTCGCGCACATGAGATGCGAGACCAAAACCCACTTGTTCAGCGGAATCTTGCTGCGCTCAAAAGCCGTACCGACAGTCACGCTGAACTGCTTGCGGCAATCGCCACAAAACAGCAGCCCCTTGCGGTGACTCTTGCCGTTCAGGCGCGAGGCATTGCCGATCACTCCGCAATGCGGGCAAATCGGGCCATCCGGCCAGCGGATCGATTCGAGATATTCTCTCGCCGCATCTTCGTCGTTGAACCGCTTGGCAGTAAGATCGAACTTCGACATGACAATCCCGTCAGGTTGAGTGAATTGTCCTCTTAAATGTTGCGTGTGTCAAGTATATAATTGCCTTTTTTTGAGCAAGGCTGCGGTTCCTTCCGGTCAAACGCTTGTGCCATAATCCGTAAAGATTGTGCAGCGCAGCGATGACTGCTCGCGCGGCTTTTGCCGCTGCCCGCCTGCGCGTCGCACCTCTCGCAGACCTCATTCCCCAAGGAGTCCGCCGTGTCCGACCAGAGCGTAGTGTTGACCGATTCCGCATCGAACAAATCAACGGCGTTGCCCATCGTGACCGGCAATCTGGGCGATCCGGCGCTGGATATCGGCAAATTGAACAAGGACACCGGCTATTTCACTTTCGATCCGGGGTTTGTCTCGACCGCGTCGACGCGCAGTGCAATCACCTTCATCGATGGCGACAAAGGCATCCTGCTGTATCGCGGTTATCCGATCGAGCAGCTGGCCAAGCAGTCCAACTTTCTCGAGGTTGCCTATCTCCTGATCAATGGCGAACTGCCGACGCAGGCGCAGTTCGGTGCGTTTGACGATGAGGTCACGCATCACACGATGATGCACGAGTCGTTGCGCCACTTCCTGACAGGGTTTCACTACGACGCGCACCCGATGGCGATGCTGTGCGGCTCGGTCGCCGTGTTGTCGGCGTTCTACCACGACACGCTCGATATCGGCGATCCCGAACAGCGCCGTCTCGCCGCGATCCGCCTGATTGCCAAGATTCCGACCCTCGCCGCCGCCGCGTATCGTTTCTCCACCGGCTGGCCGATCCGCTATCCACGCAACAACCTCGAATACGTTCCGCGCTTTCTGCACATGATGTTTGAGGTGCCGAGCGAACCGCTCAAGCTCAGTCCGGTTGCGGCGAAGGCGCTGGATCTGCTGTTCATCCTGCATGCCGATCACGAGCAGAACGCGAGCACGTCGACCGTGCGCCTGGTCGGTTCGACCGGGGCAAATCCGTACGCCTGCGTGGCCGCCGGCATCGCGGCGTTGTGGGGGCCCGCGCACGGCGGCGCCAACGAGGCCGTGCTCAAGATGCTGGGCGAAATCGGCGACGTGAAAAACGTCGGCAAGGCGGTCGAGCGCGCGAAGGACAAGAACTCGGGCTTCCGTCTGATGGGTTTCGGTCATCGCGTGTACAAGAACTTCGATCCGCGCGCGACGATCATTCGCGAGATGTGCCACAAGGTACTCGGCGATCTCGGCGTCAGCGATCCGTTGCTCGATGTGGCGCTGGCGCTGGAAGAAGTCGCGCTCAAGGATCCGTATTTCGTTGAACGCAAACTTTATCCCAATGTGGATTTTTACAGCGGCCTGATCTACAAGGCGCTGAAGATTCCGACCGAGATGTTCACCGTAATGTTCGCGATCGCGCGCACTGCCGGCTGGGTCGCGCATTGGCTGGAGCAGCACAACGACAAGGAAACCAAGATCGGGCGCCCGCGCCAGATCTATACAGGCGCCGTCAACCGCGATTACGTGTCGCTCGACAAGCGCTGAATCTGAAGTTCAAGCCTGTTTGAGCAGCTCTTCGAGGGCCGCGAGGGTCGCCCGGTGCATCGGGCGCTGGTGCGTGCGATCCAGCGGAGCATGGCGCAGCGAGTCGTACGGCAGCACGGTCAGATCGAGCGGCGTGGCGTCCACCACAAACAGCAACACCGGAAATTCCTCGTAGCTCTCGTTCGTCAGACGCAGACGCCGGCTTTTGCTTTCGCAGGCAATGCCATTCTCGTCGAGGAAGCGCGCCGGCGCATCGGGATCGTCGCTGAACAGATGCAGGCATACTGCCGAGTGCCGGTCCGCGGTGCCTTCAAGCACGGCGCCGACCAGGCGCGGTTCGAAGGCGATGAGGAAACGCATGGCCTCGCGTGCCGTTTCACGCAATCGGCGCAGCAGCAGCGGATGCTCGTCCGCCTCGAACAGCTGTTGGTGCGCGCGCAGTGCGGCTTCGATTTCATCGGCTTTCGGCAGCGCGAAGTCGTCTTCCACGCCCAGTCTCTGCGCGGCCTTGCGCGCGGCGACGCGGTAATCGCGCAGGCCGGACTCACTGATCAAGCGCGCGGCATCGATCGCGATGCGAGCGCGCAGTTCGCGCGTGAAGTTGTCGCCGCGCAAGGAGCCGGCGGCATGTCGCGAAGCGAGGGGCGATCGACCGCGCATCAGAAAATCCCGTAGGCTTCCTGCTGCACTTTCTTTTCCTGCTCCGACGGATTGTTGGGTCCGCTCGCCAGGCGCGCGATATCCTCGCTGCGGAAGACTTCCAGCATGCTGTGCTCAGGGTCGCCGGACGCAAGTTGTCCGGTTTCCGGATCGATGCGCGCGGTGGCGATGCCCTGCGGCATGTCGAAGGGTTTTTCCGGCACGCCCTTGAGCGCGATACGCATGAAGTCGATCCAGATCGGCAGCGCGGTTTGCGCGCCGAATTCGTCGTGGCCGAGCGGGCTGAAATCGTCGAAGCCGACCCATGCGCTGGCGACCAGGCCGTCGTTGAAACCCGTGAACCAGCCGTCGCGATGATCGTTGGTCGAGCCGGTCTTGCCGGCGAGGTCGTTGCGCTTTAGCACCATCGCGCCCGAGCCTGTGCCGCGCTTGACCACGTCGCGCATCAACGAGTTGATCAGATAGGCGGTGCGCGCATCGAGTACGCGCGGTGCAAGATTGACCTTGGCCGCTGGTGCGGCGGTGGTCGCCTGCGCATCGGTAATCGGCGACAAGCTGTCGTTGCGCCCTGCGTCCTGTGCGCTTGCGCTGCGCGCGGTCGCCGCCGCCGGCACGCGACCGTCGTCGCTCTGGCGTTGCGGGCATTGGCGACAGACCACGACGGGCTGCGCTTTGTATACTTCCGTGCCGTCCCGGTCGTTGATCGCCTCGACGAAGTACGGATCGACGAGATAACCGCCGTTGGCGAATACGGCGAAGCCGCGCGCCATCGTGATCGGTGCGACTGAGGCGGTGCCGAGCGCCATCGACAGATTGTTCGGCACCTGCTCCAGGGTGAGACCGAATCGGGTCACGAACTCGCGTGCATATCTCACGCCGATCGCATCGAGCAGGCGCACCGAGACGAGATTTTTCGATTGCACCATCGCCTCGCGCAGGCGCATCGGGCCGCTGAACTTGTCGTCGTCGTTCTTTGGCGCCCACTGGCCATTCGGCTTGGATGGGTCGGCGAATACCACGGGCGCGTCGTTGACGATCGACGCGGGCGTGAAGCCGTGTTCGAACGCTGCCGCATAGAAAAATGGCTTGAAGCCCGAGCCGGGGTTGCGACTCGACTGCACCGCGCGATTGAACTTGCTGCGCGCGAAACTGAAGCCGCCGACTTCAGCCCTGATCGCGCCGTCTTCGGGATCGAGCGCAATCAGTGCGCCTTGCGCGGCGGGGATCTGCGTGAGCCGCCATTTGCCCTCGCTCTTCGGTTCAGTGCTGCGCGTGACCCGCACAATGTCGCCCGGTTTGAGTACACCGCTGACGCGCTTGGGCGCGGCGCCGCGACGGCTGTCATCCAGATACGAACGCGCCCAGGCGACGTCGTCGAGATCGAGGGAAATGGTTTGTCCGTCGTCCAGATAGACCTGGGCGGATTTGTCGCCGCTGTCGATGACGATGCCGGGGATCAGGCCGACGACGGGGTGGAACGGGTCGAGCTTCTTGTCGAGATCCGCCGGTATCGCATGCGTCGGAATGTCGACATGAGCTTCGGCACCACGATACCCGTGGCGCTGGTCGTAGGCGATAAGGTCGTCGCGCAGCGCCTGGTTGGCGGCGGCCTGCACATGCGAGTCGATCGTCGTACGTATCGTATAAGCGTCGGTCAGTGCATTGTTGCCGAGGCGCTGGATCGCTTCCTGGCGCACCTGCTCGGCCACATACGGTGCCTCGACTTCGATTGGCGGCTCGTGCGCGTAGGCAAGCTCGGGCGAGGCGCTGGCCTGTTTGAACTGATCGGCCTTGATAAAGCCGTTGTCGAGCATGCGCTGCAATACATAGTTGCGCCGCTCGAGTGCGCGCGGGCGATTGTTGAGCGGATTGCCGGTCGACGGGAATTTCGGCAGCGCGGCGAGCATCGCGCACTCGGGCAGGCTCAACTGATCGAGCTTCTTGCCGTAGTAGAACTCGGCTGCAGCGGCGATGCCGTAAGCGCGATTGCCGAAGAAAATCTTGTTGAGGTAGAGCTCGAGGATTTGATCCTTGGTCAGCGAATTCTCGATGCGCAGCGAAAGCAGGATTTCAGTCGCCTTGCGCGACAGGCTGACTTCCGAACTGAGGAAGAAATCGCGCGCTACCTGTTGCGTGATCGTGCTGCCGCCGGCGACATGCAGGGTGCGTTTGCTGATCATCAGACCGACCGCGCGCAGGATGCCCTGCCAATCGACGCCGGGATGGCTGTAGAAATTCGCGTCCTCGGCGGCGATGAACGCGTTCTTGACCAAGTCCGGCACCTGCTCGATCCTGACCGGAATGCGCCGCGTTTCGCCGAATGTGGCGATCAGCTTGTTGTCGGCGCTGTAGACGCGCAGGGGCACCTGCAAGGTCACGTCGCGCAGCGATTCGACCGAGGGCAGGCGCGGCGCAATGAGCCAGTACGCCACGCCGATCACTGCACAGCCGAGCACGGCGCAAATCACGCCGGCAATCAGTGCGTATCGAAACAGACGAAAAAGAAAACGCATGAGTGTGACGTGCTGCCGAGTACCGTGGAGAAAGTATCGGCAAATTATAGGGCGAGGCGAGCGGCGCCGATAGACAACAGCACAGTGCCGGCGCTAGGATTAAAACTAACCGTGAATTGTATCACTAAAGCCATAAATTTCTACTGGATCGATGTGAAAACGCCGCGAAATTTCTGTTGCTAATTCATTAGTGTTCGGATTTAATGCGGAATATCGTCTTTAGCTCATAAAGACCTGTTGCTGGGGAAGAAGTTGAGCCTGCTTCGTGCCAAGACAGCGCCGCTGATCGGCGTCGACATCAGCTCGACGGCGGTGAAATTGTTGCAGCTGAGCCGCAACGCCGGCAGCTATCGCATCGAGCATTATGCGGTGGAGCCGTTGCCCGCAAACGCCGTGGTCGAAAAGAACATCGTCGAGGTCGAGGCGGTGGGCGAAACCGTACGCCGCGCGCTGGGCCGATCCGGAGCGAAAAGCAAACTCGCCGCAGCCGCGGTTGCCGGCTCGACCGTGATCACCAAGATGATCACGATGCCGGCGGATTTGTCCGACGACGATCTGGAAGGACAAATCCAGGTCGAAGCGAATCAGTACATTCCCTATCCGATAGAAGAAGTGAGTCTGGATTACGAAATCCTTGGGCCGATGAAGGACACTCCGGGCATGCTCAACGTTCTCCTCGCCGCATCGCGCACGGAAAACGTCGACCTGCGGGTCTCCGCGCTTGAACTCGGCGGCCTTACCGCCAAAGTCGTCGACGTCGAAGCCTTTGCGATGGAGAACGCGTACAAGCTCATCTCCAACCAGCTTTCCGTACAACCCGACGCTGTTGTTGCCGTGGTCGATGTGGGCGCGACGATGACGACTCTGATCGTGCTCAAGAACCAACGCACCATCTACTCCCGCGAGCAGGTGTTCGGCGGCAAGCAGTTGACCGATGAGGTCATGCGCCGCTATGGCCTGTCCTACGAAGAAGCCGGGCTGGCCAAGCGTCAGGGCGGTTTGCCGGAGTCGTATGAAGTCGAGGTGTTGCAGCCGTTCAAGGAGGCGATGGTGCAGCAGATCAACCGTCTGTTGCAGTTCTTCTTCGCCGGCAGCGACTACCACCGCGTCGATCAGATCGTGCTCGCCGGCGGCTGCGCCTCAATTGCCAATATGGCGGAAAAGGTCGAGCAGCAACTCGGCGTGCCCTGCGTCGTGGCCAACCCGCTGGCCGGCATGACCTGGTCGTCGCGCGTGCAGGGGCAGGCGCTCGCGCAGGATGCACCGGCCCTGATGATCGCCTTCGGTCTTGCGTTGCGGAGCTTCGACTGATGGCAACGATCAACCTTCTTCCCTGGCGCGCCGAGCGACGCCGCCAACGCGAACGCGATTTCTACACGATGCTCGCCGCCGCGGCCGTTGCCGCGGTACTCGTTTGGTTGCTGTGGGGCACATGGATGGGCGCGCGCATCGACAATCAGGATGCGCGCAATACCTATCTCAAGGATGAAATCCACCAGCTTGAGGGCAAACTCACCGAGATCAAGGAACTTGAGGCGACCAAGGCAAAGTTGCTTGCGCGCAAGCAAATCATCGAACAACTGCAAGCGAGCCGCTCGCAGATGGTGCACCTGTTCGACGAGTTGGTTAAAACCATTCCCGATGGCGTGCGTTTGAGCTCGTTGAAGCAAGCCGGCGATGTACTGACCTTGCTCGGTGTAGCGCAGGCCAACGGCAACGTGGCGGCGTACATGCGCAGCCTGGACGCCTCGCCCTGGTTGCAGCACTCGGATCTGCAAAAGACCGAAGTCAGCGGGACCGACCAGCGCAACCGCTATGTATTCGGCTTGACCGTCAAGATGAGTTCGCCGGATCAATCCAGCGGCGCTGCCGCGCCGGCGCCTGCCGCAGCAACGGCGAAGCCGGCGGGGGCCAAGCCATGAAGCTCTCTGACTTACGCAATCTGGACCGCAACAATCTCGGCGCGTGGCCGCAGGGCGCGAAGCTTCTGCTTTGCGGCGTATTGTTCGCATTGCTCTTGCTCGCGGGCTGGGCGTGGTCGATCAGGGATCAGCAGGACACGCTCGAGCAGAAGCGGAGTCAGGAAGTCCAGCTGAAGCAGGATTTCCACGACAAGCAAGTCAAGGTCGTCAATCTGGAAAAGCTCAAACAGCAGCTAGACGACATGCGCGAGATACTGCACCAATTGCTGCGCCAACTGCCCAGCAAGACCGAAATGCCTGAGCTCCTCATCGATATTTCGCAAGCGGCATTGTCGGCGGGTATCGAAACCCAGTTGTTCCAGCCCGGCGCCGAAACGATCAAAGAGAATTTCTACGCCGAGAAGCCAATCAGTTTGCGCATGCTCGGTACCTACCACCAGTTCGGATCGTTTATCAGCGCAGTCGCCGCGTTGCCGCGTGTGGTGATCCTGACGATGCATGATGTCTCGCTCAAGCCGAGTGGTGCGGCGGGGCCAAAAACTGGCGGCCAGCTGACCCTTGAAGGTACGGTCAAGACCTATCGCTACGTTGAGGAAGACGAACTCGACAAGAAAGCCGCGCCGGCGCAGAAGCCAGCTGTTCGTGCAGCGGCAAAAGGAGGCCAGTGAGCATGCCTCGGATCGGTTTTTCGGCTGTAAGAAAAATATTGGTGCTAGCCGCAGTCGTGGCGCTTACAGGCTGCACGGGCGGCGATAC
>JAYTQX010000415.1:0-5846 GCA_043746455.1 Pseudomonadota bacterium | reverse complement strand
CCGGCGCAGCTGTGCGCGATTGCGAACGGACCGGATGCCCTCGCCGCAACGCTGGTCACCTCGGCTGGTGAGCAGCAATTGCGTACACGCCTGCTGGTCGGTGCCGATGGTACGGCGTCCTTCGTGCGCTCGGCGCTGGGTATACAAACCGACAATGTGGATTATTCGCAAACCGCGTTCGTGACTACGGTAACGCCGGAACGGACGATGGACGGCTGTGCCTATGAGCGCTTCACTGCGACCGGTCCGGTTGCTCTACTGCCGCTGAGCGAACGGCGCGCAGGCGTGGTGCTCACCGTGCCGACCGTGGATGCCGTGCGTGTTGCCGCACTCGACGACGCAGGTTTTCTCGATCTGCTGCACGAACGCTTCGGTTATCGCCTGGGCCGTCTCGCGCGACCGGGGCGGCGCGTGTCGTATCCGCTCACTCGCGTGATGGCGCAGCGTCTGGTCGCACCGCGCGCGGTGCTGGTCGGCAATGCCGCGCAAACCCTGCATCCGATCGCCGCGCAGGGCTTCAACCTCGGTTTGCGTGATGCGCTGACGCTGGCCGAGGTGTTAGGTGAGCAGGTACGCGCCAAGGGCGATGTGGGCGATGCCGGCATGCTGCAACGCTATGCCAAACGCCGCCATGAGGATCGCATGGGCACTGCGGCGATGAGCGACGGACTCGCACGCTGGACCGCGAGCGAGGCGCTGCCGTTGAAACTGCTGCGCTCATTCGGCTTGGTCGCGCTCGACCGCATCGCGCCGTTGCAGAGCGCGCTCGTGCGCCGGGGCATGGGACTCCGCGGCCAGCCGCCGCAACTCGCACTCGGCAAACGCCCGTGAGCCGCAGGCCGATCCACGATGTCGCCATTGTTGGCGCGGGCATGGTCGGCGCAGCACTCGCGCTGGATCTGGCGCAGCGTGGCTTCGATGTCGCCCTGATCGAATCGCGCGCACCGGCGCCTTGGCGCGGCGAGGACGAGATCGATCTGCGCGTCGTCGCGCTGGCCTCGTCGTCGGTCGATCTGTTCGCGCGTCTGGACGTCTGGACGGCTATTTCCGCCGCGCGCGCCAGCGCCTATCGCCGCATGCGCGTCTGGGATGCGCTCGCGCCGGGGAGCTTAAGTTTTGATGCAGCGGATGAAGGCGCGGCTGCACTCGGCTATATCGTCGAGAATCGCCTGATCCAGTCGCTGCTGTGGCAAGCCGCGCAGCGCAACCCGGAAATCACGCTGCGTTGTCCCGCGCGCGTCGTCGCGACCGAAGTCGACGACGATCGGCGCACCTTGGTCTTTGACGACCACAGCCGCCTAGCCGCGCGCCTGGTGGTTGCGGCGGACGGCGCGGAGTCGGCGTTGCGCGAACTGGTCGGCATCCAGACCAGCGACCGCAATTACGCGCAGCGCGCGATCGTCGCGCACGTGGCCACCGAGCGGCCGCACGAGGCTACTGCCTGGCAGCGCTTCCTGCCCGCGGCGACCATCGCCTTTCTGCCGCTGGCCGATGGACGCAGCTCGATCGTCTGGTCGGCGCCCGACGCGCAAGCATCGCGCCTGCTCGCGCTCGACGATGCTGCGTTTCGCGCCGAACTCGGCGCCGCGTTCGATTTCCGTCTCGGCACAATCATGATGACAACAACACGCGGGGTATTCCCCTTGCGCCTGCGTCTGGCCGAGCGCTATATAGCGCCGCGCTTCGCCGCGGTCGGCGACGCCGCGCACGTCGTGCATCCGCTGGCCGGGCAGGGCGTCAATCTTGGTCTGCGCGACGTGAGCGAACTCGTTGTTGCGCTGACCGCGGCCCGCGATGCAAAACGGGATTTCGCCGCGGAATATACTCTGCGCCGTTTCGAGCGCCGCCGGCGCAGCGACAACGCGGTCTCCGCTTACGCCTTCGATACGATCCAGCGCGCGTTCGGCAGCGATTCGATGCCATTGGCCACACTGCGCGGCTTCGGATTGGCCACCGTCGATCGGATCGGGCCGCTCAAGCGGATTTTCGCGCGCCACGCGGCAGGTATCTGACTTGCGCATGCCTTGCGCTATGATCGATCTCCCATTCGCTGAGGATTGAACCATGTGGCTGATCAATCTGCTTCTTCTGGTCCTGCTCGGCTTGCTCGGCATTGCGTCGTGGCTGAAAGGCCGCCAGCCAAACCTCGGGCGGCAGATCGGGCAACTCGAGTCGGTCGAAGGCTGGATCGGCATCGTCGGCCTGGTGTGGGGCATCGTGCTGCTGCTGCGCTGGTTTTCGACACTCGGTTTGTTCGGCTATGCGCCAGGATTCGTGCTGGTAGCGCTGGCGGTCGCACTGGTCATAACCGCCTTGTCGCTGATCCTGGCCTTGCCGCAGTTGAAGACGTTATTCGGCAGCAACGACTTTACCAACAAGCTCGGTCAATTTGCCGGCAAGCTCGGACCGTACAAAATGGGGCTGGGCTTCGCTTGCCTGGTGCTTGCCCTGTATTCGCTGCTCGGCATCTTGCGGGTGCTTTGACTGCGGTTGCGCGCGGACAACGCAGCGCCGGACTGGTGCTGCGAGCGCAGCATTACGTGCCTATTTCTCGATCCTGTAGTTGATCCCGGCGCGGCTCGACAGCGTGCCGTTGCGCATTTCGAAATCGAACAGGCGCGTAAGCTTGTAGCGCAGCGTGACGACTTGGCCGGGCGTGAACAGGCCGACGCCGTAGCTCAGGTATAAACGTGGAGAAAGATACTTGCCGACCGTGAGCGCGGCGCCGCCGACACTGGAGTTGTCGGCGACGCCGACGTCGTCGACACCCATTTTCGCGCCGATGCTTTTCGCCAGCATATCGCCGCCAGCGGTGCCGAGCGCGCTCGCCGCGCTGCCGACCGCGTTGCCTTCGCCGCCCTTCAACTGCGACAGCGGCTTGCCGGCGACGAGGTAGGACAGCGCATCGGATTGTTCCATCGCCGGATCGGAGAACACGGTCAGTTGCGGCGTCAGCGCGGTGCCGCGCACGCGCAGGCCGACCGTGATGTTCTGATCGGGAAACGCGCGCGTGGCGCGGATATCCAGACCCGGATTTTCCACCGGCGTTCCGGCGAACAGCAGGCGACCTTCCTGGATGGTCAGGTCCTGACCGTAGGCCTTGAACGTGCCGTTGAGCTGGATCTGTCCGCGCCCGATCGGCGGCCGGCCCGGCGCCTGCGCGATCGACAGCTGACCGCCGAGGTCGGCGTTGAGTCCGAAACCGATCAGATGCACCTCAGTGCCCTGACGCAGATCCATCGCCAGCTTCTCGCCCGCGCCGAGCTTGAGCGTGATGTCGACTTCGATCGGCAATGTCGCGGCCGCGGGCGCCGGGGGTTCATCGACGACGACGACATCGGGTGAGGTCGCCACGGCCGCGCTGCCGCCGGGAAGCTTGGCCAGATCCACGAACATCCTCGGTATACCCAGCGTTCCGCTGACCGCCAGACGCTTGCCGTCGCGATCGATCTTCAGGTCGGGGGAAATATGTACTTTTGCACCTGGAATATTCGCCGCCAGAAAATCCTCGCCCTTGACCGTCAACATGACCGGCGCATTTGCCGCGATGCCCGCCGTGCCTTTCAGCGCCAAGGTGCCTTCGTCCGAACCGATCGAGCCGTCGATATCGAAATTCTCGCCATCGCGCGAGCGCACGCTGATCTTGCCCTCATGCAGCTTCAGACCCGCCGCAGGCACTTCGGTGGCGAAGTCCACCAGCGTGAGCTGGCCTTCGACGCCGGGCTTGGCCGTCGTGCCGGACAGCGCGAACTTCGCCTCGACCTTGCCCTTGGTACCGGACACGCTGGGCGTGAGCAGGTCGACGAACGAGAGATTGTTGAGCGTCGCCGACAGATTGCCGGACAGCGGCATCGCGCCGCCCGGACTATCGGTATTCAGCGCGCCGGTGACGATATGGCCATCCAGACGGCCACCGTCGTTGAGGTCGCCGGCGATCGTGATCGTGTTCTGCTGCGGCGACAGTGTGGCATCGACGTGGAAATTCTTGTAGGCGAGCAGCGCCTGCGCAGCGGAATCCGGATAGGTGATCGAGCCGGACTCCGACGTGATCGTCACCTGCCCGCTCAGCGCGCCGCCGACTGCCTGCGCGATGCTGCCGTTGCCGTTGATCTCGCCGTCGAGCTTGAGCGGCGCGTCGGGGCTCGCGAGTTTGGCGATCATGCTCAGCGGCAGATGTTCGATCGTCAACTTCGCCTGCGTGCCGTTGTTGGCGTCCTGGTTGGCGGACGCGCACAGGCCCGGCGCGCCCGCGCGCAGACACAGTTCGTCGAGATTGAACACGCCGCCGACATAGGCGAGCGCGGCGGGATGGGTGAGCTTCCATTGCGGCTGATCCTTGACGTCCACCGTCAGCGCATTCAGCGTACCGCGCCAATCGCTGCCCTTGCCTTTGTTCGAGACCAGTCCACCATCGAGAGCAAGCCTTACGGCCAGCGGTTTGCCGCGCGCGTCGAGCTCAAGATGGTGCGCAGCCAGATCGCCCTTCGCATCGAGCTTGAGCGTATCGAACACATAGCCGCCCGCGGCCACGGTTTTCGCGTCGAAATGCAGGCTGCCGTTCGGCGCGGACAGGTCGCTTGTATCGAAGCCGAGCGTCAGCGCCTGGACATGCGCCTCGCCCCTTGCGATCTGCGCTCCGTCGATCTTGCCGCTCGCGCCGAGTTTGGGCCATGCGCCCTGGATCGCGATATCGCCGCGCAGACTGCCGGCGGTGTTCGGCACCCAGTCGCCGAGACTGTCGATGGCGAGGTCGATCTTGACGTCGGTGCGCGCGCCGCCAGCCGCGCCGCCTTTGCCGATCATGGTGACGCTGCTCTTGCCGGACGACACGTTCAACTTGCCGTCGATGCTGAGCGGTGCGGCAAATGCGAGATCAGCATAGCCGCCGAGCGCGCGCTGGCGCAGGGTGCCGCTCAGATTGTCGAGCTTGAGTTTGCCGGTCGGCCCGGTTTGTTCCACATTTCCACTTGTGGACAATGTGAAATTCACCGCGCCGGGCCAGTCCTTGGCGAATGCGCCGGGGTCGAGCTTGTCGGCCTTGGCGTTGAGGTTCCAGCCGAGCTGCGGTTTGAGCGCGATCGCGCCGCTGGCGTTGAGCCCGCCCTTGGGCTGCTTCAGAGCGAGTCGCTGCAGCTCGATCCGGCTCGGCGTACCGTCTAGCTTGAACGCGATATCGGCGAGCTGGTTCGGCGGTCCGATCGACAGTTCACCCTGAGCGGTGAATTTGTCGGCATTGCCGCCCGCGCTCAGCGCGCCGTGCGAGGTGAGCGTTTGGCCGACTAGATCGGCGGGCAATTCGACGCCTTCCCATGTCAGTTTCAGATCGCCGCCGATCGGCTTCGCGTCCAGTTGCACCTTGGCTTGCGCGCTGAGCGCACCGGCAGCTTCGGGCGAGCGCAGGTGCAGCGTTTCCAACGTCAGGGTTTGCCCGGCGATGGCGAACTTGAGCGGATCGAGCAGCACGCGATGCGCGTTCGCATCGACATGGCCGCTGACCGTACCACCGGTCCGGTCGCCGCCGCCGCTCAGGTGCAGCGCGAGCGACTTGAGGGCGTCGCTTTTCGTCAACCTGGCCGGATCGAACGCAGGTACGTCCAGATTCAGCGTCCATGGCAGCGTCTTGTCGTTCGGCGTCATCGTGCCGTTCGCCGTGGCGGCAAGCGGCTGGCTCAGCGCGAGCGTGAAATGCGCCTGTTTGCCGTCGTTGTTGAAATCCAGCGTGCCAACAACTTGGGTTGGTGTGCCGTTCCGATCGGGACTGCTCTGATCGGGTCCGCTTTCGTGAGAAATCTTCCAGTCGATCGCGAGCTTGGCGCTGCCACGCAAATCGGTATACGTGGTCAGCG
>JAYTQX010000414.1:0-8858 GCA_043746455.1 Pseudomonadota bacterium | reverse complement strand
GCGAGCGATTGTTTTCCGTTGGACGGTGGCTGCACCTGCCGCACGGTTCGTTACCGGATGTCGACGAAGCCGTTGTTCGTTCACTGCTGTCACTGCTATTGGTGCCAGCGTGAGACCGGGACCGCGTTCGCTCTCAACGCGATGATCGAATCGGACCGGATAAGTTTGCTGCAGGGCGAACTCGATGTGGTGAACACGCCATCCAACAGCGGCAAGGGCCAAAGGATTGCGCGCTGCGCGATCTGCAAGGTCGCCGTGTGGAGCAACTACGCAGGCGCGGGCGATGCCGTGCGTTTCGTCCGTGTCGGCACGCTTGACGAACCGTTCCGTCTGCCGCCCGACATTCACATCTTCACGGCCTCGAAGCAGCCTTGGGTCGTGCTCCAGGCGGATACGCCGGCCGTCGCTGAATATTACAAACGCAGCGAGCACTGGCCGCGGGATAGTCTGGAGCGTTTCGCCGCCCTGCTGGCCGCGCGCTCCGGCGGATAATTTGCGTGTCTAAACCGAATCGCTTAACCGCTTCACCGCGTCGCGGTAACGCGCGGCAATACGCTCTTCGTCGCGATGACGAAAATCGCGCACGACCCATGCGCCGTCGACCATCACGTGCCGCACCAGATTTGCGTTGCCGGCAAAGATGAAACTGTCGATCACGTTGGTCGGTGCACGCGCGGCAAGCAGCGGCGCATCGTGATCGAGTACCAGCAGATCGGCGCGTTTGGCTCCGTGCGCCTCCGAGGAATCCGCGCCCTCCAGCGCGCCGACCGCCACACCCGCCGCACGCGCACCGCCGGACAACGCCTGACTCCATAGCGACTCGCCGACGCTGTCGCTCGACTCGCTGACCGCGATATTGCGATGCCGCGTGGCCAGGCGCTGGCCATACTCAAGCCAGCGCAACTCCTCGACCGGCGATACCGAGATATGGCTGTCCGAACCGATGCCGATCGCACCGTGCGCATCCAGATAAGGCTTGAGCGGAAACAGGCCGTCGCCGAGATTCGCCTCGGTGGTCGGACACAGTCCAACGACCGCACCGGATTGCGCAACGCGCGCGCTTTCCTGCGGCGTCATGTGGGTTGCATGCACGAGACACCAGCGTGCGTCCACCGGCGCGTGATCGAGCAGCCACTCGACCGGACGCGCGTTGCGCAAGGCTAGGCAATCCTGCACTTCGCCGATTTGCTCGGCGACATGGATATGCACAGGCGCCTGATCGACCAGGCCCGACTCCAGAACTGCGCGCATCGCATCCGCCGGCACCGCACGCAGCGAATGCAGGGCCGCGCCCACGCGCAATGTGGAATTCTCCATTTTTCTCAATTGGCGCAAAAGCGAAAGATAGCCGTCGACGTCGAAGGCAAAGCGTCGCTGGCGCTCGGACAACGGGCGTCCGTCGAAACCGCCGGTCATGTACAGGGTCGGCAGCAGGGTCAGGCCGATGCCGGCTTCCTGCGCCGCCTCGATCAGCGCCAGCGACATCGCCGCGGGACCGGCATAGGGCTTGCCGTCGGGTTGGTGATGCAGATAGTGGAATTCACAGACCTGGGTGTAGCCGGCCTTGAGCATCTCGACATACAGCTGCGCGGCGATCGCGCGCAGATCGTCCGGACCGACGCGGCTGGCGAACGCGTACATCGTCTCGCGCCAGGTCCAGAAACTGTCGCTGTCTTGTTGGACGCGGCCAGCGACCGCCGCTTTGTGATTCTCACCCTCGCGAGGCGGCGCCGTACTCTTTCTGCGCTCCGCAAGCCCAGCCATCGCGCGCTGGAACGCATGCGAATGCAGATTCGGCATGCCGGGAACGACGTAACGGCCGAGGTATTCGGTGTCGTCACGCGCGGCGTCCGCTTGCGTGGCGGAAATCGCGCCACGCCGATCGCCATCGGCATCGACGGCGACGCGAACATTCGGCGCCCAACCCAGTGGCAGCCAGGCAAAATCGGCAAAATAGTCGCTCATCGGAGAATCTCGTTACTATCGGCAAAGCGTAACAGTTTTTTGCGCCGCGGCTTGGTGCAATGGAGTTCGCAATGGACACACGCTGGGATGGACTGCTGCTCGACTGTCGCCTCGCCACGTTCGCCGAGGGCACGGCTGCGTTTGGTATCGTCGAGCAGGCGGCGCTGGCTTGGAAAGACGGGAAAATCACCTTCGCCGCAGCACAATCCGCGCTGCCCGGAAACGCCGATGCGCTGGCCGCACACGTCGAATCGCTGCGAGGCGCCTGGATTACGCCGGGACTGATCGATTGCCATACGCATCTGGTCTTCGCCGGCAATCGCGCCGGAGAATTCGATCAGCGCCTCAACGGCGCAAGCTACGCGGATATCGCGAAGGCCGGCGGCGGTATCGTTTCGACCGTGACGAAAACCCGCGCCGCCAGTGAAGATGACCTGCTTGCACAATCCCTGCCCCGCGCGCGCGCGCTGCTCGCCGACGGCGCAACCACGCTGGAAATAAAATCCGGCTATGGCCTCGATCTCGACAACGAGATCAAGATGCTGCGCGTCGCGGGGCGCATCGGCGACGCACTCGGCATCACGGTGCGTACCACTTTTCTCGGCGCGCACGCGGTGCCGGCGGAATTCGCCGGCCGCCAGTCCGATTACGTCGACGAAGTCTGCATTCGCATGCTGCCCGCCGTCGCGCGCGCGGGTCTGGCCGATGCGGTCGATGCATTCTGCGAGAACATCGCGTTCACCCCATCGGAAACGCGGCGCGTATTCGAGACCGCCCGCGCCTGCGGGCTGCCGGTGAAGCTGCATGCGGATCAGTTGTCCGACTGCGGCGGTGCGGCGCTGGCGGCGGAATTCGGCGCTCTCTCCGCCGATCATCTGGAATACACGAGCCAGGCCGGCGTGCGCGCGCTGGCAGCGGCCGGCAGCGTCGCGGTGATGCTGCCGGGCGCATTCTATACTTTGCGCGAAAGTAAACTTCCGCCAATTCAGGAGTTGCGCGATCACAAGGTGCCAATGGCCGTGGCCAGCGATCTCAATCCGGGCACTTCGCCGCTGTTGTCCCTGCGCCAGGCGTTGAACATGGCCTGCTCGCTGTTCCGCATGACGCCTGAGGAGGCCCTGCGCGGCGCCACAGTCAACGCCGCGCGCGCGCTCGGGCTGGACGATCGCGGCACGCTCGAAGCCGGCCGACGCGCCGACTTCGTCGTCTGGGATATCGAACATCCCGCCGAACTGTGCTACTGGATCGGCGGCGCACTGGCGCGGCGCGCGTACGCCGGCGGCAAAATCCTCACGGCGTCCTGACGAATCCACACACGCTACAAAAGAAACCCCGCACTCGGCGGGGTCTGTAGCAACGCTGACAACCAGGAATCAGGTCGATTTCTTCGCCGGCGCCGCCCTCTTGGCCGCGGGCGCAGCCTTCTTGGCCGCGGTTTTCACCGGCGCGGCTTTCTTTACGCCGACCACGGCTTTCTTGACCGAATGCGGACGCGCGTTGCCGTAGCTGCGGATTGCGGTCTTGCCTTTCTTGGTCTTGCGATCGCCTCTGCCCATCGTGATTGCTCCTGTATAGGTTTGTAAAAGGTGGCGTAGCTTAGCAGCAAGGAAGGCGTGAGACGAGCACAGACGAGGATATGGATCGTGACCGTGGTGGGCCGTTGGCCATTGCGCAAGGTATCATCGCCGCGATGCCGACCGCTGCGCCCAATGCCGCCACGATCAGCCTCGCCCTGCAGGGCGGCGGCGCACATGGCGCCTTCACCTGGGGCGTGCTCGATCGCCTGCTCGAACAAGGCGACATCGACTTCGACGGCATCAGCGCGACCAGCAGCGGCGCGATGAATGCGCTCGCTCTGACACAAGGCTGGCTCGATGGCGGGCGCGACGGCGCCCGCGCCGCGCTCACCGCATTGTGGGAGGGCGTCGCCAAGCAAACGAGTCTCATGCGCTGGGCGTTTTCCTCGCCCACGGGTGCCGCGACCGAGCGCTTTCTGCTTGGCCTGACGCGCTATTTCACGCCGCAGGAGATCAATCCGCTCGGCATCAATCCGGTCAAGAACATCGCTGCGTCGCTGTTCGATTTCGACCGGATCCGGAGCCAGTCGCCGTTCAAGCTGTTTATCGCTGCCACGCGCGTGCGCGATGGACGCCTGCAGCTTTTCGACAATTCGCGAGTGACCCTGGATGCGTTGCTGGCGACCACCTGCCTGCCGCAGCTGTTCGCGCCGGTCGAGATCGATGGCGAAATCTATTGGGACGGCGGCTACGCCGGCAATCCCGCGCTGGAGCCGCTGATCTATCGCTGTGCCGCCGAGGAAATTCTGTGCGTGCTCGTGCAGCCGATCGAGCGCGCGCAACCGCCGACGACGGCGCGCGAAATCGGTGTGCGCATCACCGAGCTCAGTTTTTCCACGACCTTCATCCGCGAGCTGGAAACGCTGCAGACCGCGCAAAGCATGCTGGCCAGGAATTTCCCGCTGACCTGGATCGGCCGGCGCCTGAAGCGCATCGACATGCAGATCATCGAACCCGGCGAATCGCTGGACAGCTACAGCGCCAAGACCGGACTTAATACGCGAATCGGATTTCTGCGCGATCTGCGCGATGTCGGCCGCGGCTGCACCCAGGCGTGGCTGGAAAAACGCGGGAAAGCGAAACCAGGCGCCTAGTGCGAATGCGCCTGCCTGGCGCAATCATCGTGCAGGCAACCGTGCTGCTCGATCTGCACCGTCGCATGCGCAATGTGGAATTGTTCGCGTAGTATACTTTGTACGCGCAGCAGGGCCGCGTGCGTGTCGGCGCCTTCGACCATGCGCGCATGCAGGGTGGCCAGGCGCCTGCCGCCGGCGAGCTGCCAGACGTGGACATGATGCACGTCGGCGATGCCCGCCTCGCGTTTGACCGTTGCGGTGACCAGCGCCGCATCCACGCCGTCGGGCGTGCCTTCGAGCAGGATATGCGCCGAACGCCGCAGCAGGCGCCAGGCGCTGGCGAGAATCAGCACGGCAACGACGATCGAGATCGCCGGGTCGGCCCACAGCCAGCCGAAGCCACGGATGATCAGCGCCGCAGCGACTGCGCCAAGCGAGCCGAGCAGATCGCCGAGTACGTGCAGACGCGCGCCTGCGGTATTGAGATCGTCGTGATCATGACCGCCGAGCACCTGCAACACGAGCAGATTGACGACCAGACCGATCAGGGCGACCCCGAGCATGATGCCCGACAGGATTGGCGTCGGCGCGGCGAATCGCGCCAATGCTTCGACGACGATCCAGGCAACGATGCCGAACTGCGCCAGCGCGTTGGTATAGCCGACCAGCACTTCGAGGCGCGCGTAGCCGAAGCTGCGCTTGTCGTCGGCCGGGCGCATGGCGAAATGCGCGCCGGCCCAGGCAAGCAATAACGCAAACGCATCGACGAACATATGCCCCGCGTCGGCAAACAGGGCGAGCGAGCCCGAATACCAGCCGCCGGCCGCTTCAACGATCAGGGTCACCAAGGTCAGCGCAAACGCGAACAGCAGGCGGCGCTCACCCATGCGTTGGCGCGCGTGATCGTGGTGATGGGCGGCGTGTGCGGTCATTTGCTGGCAATGCGCGCTGCGCGCGGGACGTGATCCGCGCCAATCCTAGGCCGCATGGGCGACGTTACACAATTGCGCTCGTGAATATCGCCGCGACACGACGCCGACGCACGCATGCGCCGCAGCGAAAACTCGCAGCATGCGTTCACTAGGCCGCCGGGCCGGCTTTGCTGTCGCAGCATGTGCCGAGCAAATGCGTCAAACGCAGATTGCGCATATGCGCGAACGCGACAGAACAGCCGCCGATCGTGACCAGGGTGGCATGCAGCGCAAGCGAGGATTCCGCATCGAAAATCCATGCGCCGGCCCAGAGCAGGATCAGCCCGGCCACGGCGATGCACAGGGGACTGGCGACGTGATGACGGTGGTAACCGCGGATCAGCGCCACGAGTGCAAGACCGCTCGCACAGGCGATGAACACGCGTTCGAATTTGTGGTCGGCAAGAAACCCCAGTCCCAGCGCCGGCAGCACGGCGAGCACGAACGGCAGCGCCGCGCAGTGTACGGCGCAGAGAAACGACGCAGTTGCGCCGACGCGATCGGCGATATGCGCCAGCGCATCGTGCGCCGCGGTGGCGGAACTGTGTAGTTCAGGGGCGGATGGAGTGTTCATGGCAGGGTTATAAAATATCAGAAATGAGGGTAAATCGGCCATCGCATCGATGTGCCAATTGTGGATCAATAGCGCTCGAAGTGACTTTCGGCAGGGGTTTGGCGATTTATATTTGTGACATTATAACATTACATTTTAGCTTCAGCCACTCCACTGGACGACCCCAACAATGAACCGCACCCTGCCTGCTCTCGCCGTCGCCATTGCGCTCGCTGTTTCGCATTCCGCCCATGCCGCCATGGCCGGCGACGCGAACGCAGCGAGTACCCCCTCCGCTGCCGCCGATCCCGCAGCCGGCACCGATGCGACCACCACGCTGAAATCCGTCGAGGTCAACGCCAAGCTGGACCGGTCGCGCAACCAGCTTTCGCCCGAGATCAAAGCAAGCCAGTACACCATCGACCAGAAGGCGATCGAGCAAGCAGGTCGTCACCGGCCAGTACAACTTCAGCCAGGACGAGCTCGACTACATCGCCACGCACTGGGTGCATCTCGACCACGACCAGCGCCTGACCGGTTCAGGCGGCGTGAGCTACGACTGGAACGGCACCAGACTGGGTGCGGATTTCCTCTATGGTTCCGGCCTGCGCGCGGACTTCGCCAACACCGCGCACCTGCCGCAGTACTGGCAGATCAACCTCTCCGCGAACCGCGATTTCGATCTGCCACGGATTGGCATGACCAATGTACGTCTCGCGCTGATCAACGCGACCGATCAGGTCTACGAGATCCGCGACGGATCCGGCATCGGTGTCGGCGCGCCGCAGTACGGCCCGCGCGCCGGCGTGTACTTGGGCCTCAGCAAGAAGCTTTGACGACCCGGCGTGTCCGCGCTTGGCGCGCCGCGGTACCCACTTCGCTTATGCGTGCGCAAGAGCGTAGGATAGACACTGCACCAACGCGAGTCCGACAGGGGACGCACGATGGATAAGGAGCGGCGCAAGTCGGCTGGCGGCACCAACGTATTGAAGCGTGAGCTCAATGCGATGCAGACGATCACGCTGGTCAATCTGGAACGGTTCGGCTGGGAACTCAAGTTCATCCGCCACCCGCTATTCCAGCAGGCGGTAGCGGTCGTGTTCGATTCGGACCGCAAGCATTACGCGATATTGGAGCCGGACGGAACGCTGAACGAAAAACCGGACTTCGATATCCGCAAATAAACCAGTCGACGTGCGGTCACGCTGGCCCTAGGCGCAGCGCTTGCAGACCCCATGCACTTCCAGCGTCTGCGCGCGCGCGCGAAAGCCGAGCGCCTTGGCTTGGTCGTTGAGCTGCTTGGCGACGCGTTCGTCGCAGATCTCGGTGGCCGACTCGCACACGTCGCAGATCAGGAACGGCACGTGGTGCACCACGCTCGGGTGGTGGCAGCTGACGTAGGCGTTGATCGATTCGAGTTTGTGGATGAAGCCGTTTTCCAGCAGAAAATCCAGCGCGCGATACACGGTCGGCGGCGCCGCGTTGCTACGATCGTCCTTGAGGCGGTCGAGCAGGTCGTAGGCCTTGACCGGCTTGCCTGCGCTCGCGATCAGGGCGAGCACCTGCTGGCGAATTTCGGTCAGCCGCAAGCCGCGCAGTTCGCACGCCGCAGTGACTTCGCGGACGAAGGCGTTCGCATCGTGATGGTGGTGATGGGCGCTGGCGGCTTTGGCGGACATGGGCGGGTTTGCAGATGGAATCATAACACTGGATATGGGGTCGAACTGCTGCCCCACCAGTCCAGCGGCCCGCGTTACTTCGGCTTGGCTCCGCGCCCGGTCAGCGCGCGCATAAGTTCGACTTCGCGTAGTCGATACGGCGTGCCATCGGGATAAAAAATATCGTGCAGCCACACCGGCGGTGGCTGCTCGATGTACGGATGTTGCCAGGACTCCCACGGCAGGTTGGTCTGCGTCTTGCCGACGACGAGACCCCAGTTGAATGCCGCCACATGATATTTCTTCGCGAGCGGCAGGGTCTGATCGAACGTGCTGCCGACACTGCGCGCCATGTACTCGGTCAACAGGATCGGACGATGGTAGCGTTGCAGCCAGAGGATGTTCTGTTCGAAGTTCTCCGGCCAGTTGTAGTTGTGCAGCGAGATGACGTCGGACTGCTCGGCCTGCATACGCTCGAACGCGCTCGGTCCATCGTGGCCCAGCCAATCGTTCTTGAACCAGCCGATGGTCAGCGGCTGCGTCGGGTTCTGCGCACGTGTCCAGGCGAACACCTGCGGCAATAGCGCGGCGATCAGCCGGTTCTTGTCTTTCGCATCGGTCTTCGGATATGCCGTACTTGGTTCGTTGTCCGGTTCGTTCCACAAATCCCAGCCGAGGACGCGTTCGTCGGTGGCGAAAGCGCCGACGACGCCTTCGACATACGCGCGCAGGCGGCGATACTCGTGCGCGTCCACCAGCGCGTGCGCGGCAGGACTCTGCACCCAACCGGAATTATGGATGCCGGGGATCGGCGGATGCTGCGGGCCCAACCTCGGTTCCGGGTCCCAGCACGAATCGAACAGGACGAACAGTGGCTTGATGTGGTGCCGAGCCGCGATGGTCAGAAACGTATCGATGCGCCGACGAAATCCCGGCGCATCCCGTTGCCAGAGCAGATCGTGCAGAAACACCCGCATCGTGTTCATGCCGATCGATTCGGCCAGCGCCAGCTCCTTGTCGATCGTGTCTGGATCGAAGGTATCGGCCTGCCACATCTC
>JAYTQX010000413.1:0-1905 GCA_043746455.1 Pseudomonadota bacterium | reverse complement strand
CTGGTCGGCATGCAGGTCGTGTTCGAAGGCATGGGTTTCGGCGGCGTCAAGGAAGGCGGTGAAATCGCCCTGGTCATCGCCTTCGTCATCCTCGCGCTGTACACCTACACCAGCGGCCTGCGCGCACCGGCGATGATCGCATTCGTCAAGGACACGATGATCTACATTTTCGTGATCGCCGCGATCATCATCATTCCGGCACAACTGGGCGGTTACAGCGCAATGTTTGAGGCAGCCGATAAGGCGTTTCAGGCCAAACCCGCAACACCGCCGAGCGGCATCATCCTGCAGCCCTCGCAGGTCATGGCGTTCGCGACCTTGGCACTCGGATCGGCGTTTGCCTTGTTCCTGTATCCACATACGGCGACGGGAACCTTGGCCGCGTCGAGCCCCAACGTGATCCGTCGCAATGCGATCTACCTGCCGGCCTACACGATCGCACTGGGTTTGATCGCCATGCTTGGCTACATGGCGCTCGCCGCGCATGTAACTGCGAAGGGCACGGCCGTTGTACCTGCGCTGATCATGCAAAGTTTCCCCGAGTGGTTTGCCGGATTCTGTTGTGCGGCGATCGCGCTCGGCGCCCTGGTGCCCGCCGCGATCATGTCGATCGGCGCGGCCAATCTGGTGACGCGCAATATCTGGCGGCCCTACGTGAACAGCAACATGACGGCGGCACAGGAATCCAACGTCGCCAAGATCACCTCGCTTGTGGTCAAGTTCGGCGCGCTGGTATTCGTCGTCTTTTTGCCGCTGGATTTCGCGATCAACCTGCAGCTGCTCGGCGGCATCTGGATCCTGCAGATCTTTCCCGCAGTCATACTCGGCTTGTACACGCGCTGGTTCTCAGCGCGCGGGCTGCTTGTCGGCTGGGCGGTCGGCATGCTGCTCGGCACCTGGCTGAGCTGGTCGCAGGGACCCAAGCCCGTGCCGGTCTACGAACTGGCCGGCTTCGGCAAGGTCTACATCGGCCTCATCGCGCTGGCCCTGAACATTGTCGTCGCCGCCATAATTACCGTGGTCGCAGGCAAAGGTGCGGCGACAGACGCTACGCAGCCGAGCGATTACGAAGACGCGCCAGGCACGGCGGGTTGAACGGCGTGGCAATGCGGCGGATCGGCGTCACAGGTCCACACTGACGCTGATCCAGCCCGCGCGCGGTGCGCCCGGGCTGAGCAGGCGCGGATCGGTGAACTGGGGCAGCACATTGGCGCCGCTGCCAATCACGCCGAAGTCCGCGTAGCGCCGGTCGAACACGTTTTGCACGCGCGCATAAACCGTGCAATGCGGATTGATACGGTACGTGCCGCGCAAGTTGACCAGTACGAAGCCGCCGATCGGCGCAAGCTTGTTCGCCTCGTCGCCACGCAGGAATTGTGCGGAATTGTATAAAATGTCGCCTCCGACCGTGAGTGCCTGGGTCAATGCATAGTCCGCGCCGAATTTGAAGGTGTTCTGCGGCAGGCCTGGAATGCGATCGCCGCGGTTGACCTCGATCAGGCCCGTATCCGGATCGGCAAAAGGATTGTGCACGCTCGATTCGGTGAAAGCGGTCAGGAACGTGGCGTCGAGCCAGGAGTAATTCGCGTACCAGTCGAGCCGGTTGTCGAACAGCTTGCCGGCCAGTGACGCCTCCAAGCCCTGCCGGCGCGTATCGCCGATATTGGCGAAAAAACCCTCATTGGATTGCGCACCGCCAGTTGACTGGAACTGGATATCGTGGACATTCGTCGCGCGAAACACACCGAGTTTCCAGTGCGCATTGCCCAGCGCGCCCCCATCGAGCACACCGCGCAGACCGGCTTCCCAGTTCTTCACGACGACCTGCTTGAGCGGCGGGTCGGCGACGAATTCATTCGGCAACTTGCACGGCGCGTCGGGACTCGAACAGGTCAGCTCCACTGC
>JAYTQX010000412.1:0-2143 GCA_043746455.1 Pseudomonadota bacterium | reverse complement strand
CGTCGCTTCGATGCGTGCCGAAGCGTTTGCCAACGTTTCGCCCGCGAGTGCGCGCCGACCTTGCCGATCTGCAAGCGGCGTTACTTCGAGTGCGAATTTCTTAACGCTTTTTTACATGAGATGTAAAAAAAATGCAAAGACGGATTTGCAATCCGCGACGGATGCGCTTTCAGAAGACTTTCTTCACCCAAAGGGACCTGTCCGTCAATTCTTCCACGCCCGGATCGCCCTTGAGCCGGGGCAGCTTGAGCGGTTTGATCGGCAGCTTGCGGTCGGGCAGGTGGTCGAGCAGGTGGCGGATCAGGTTCAGCCGGCCGCGCGGCTGATCGTTGAAATCGACGACATGCCAGGGCGCGTAGTCGGTGTGCGTCGCCTTGAGCATCGCGTCGCGCGCGTCGCCGTACTGGTGGTACTTGTTGCGCGCGGCGAGATCCACTGGCGAAATCTTCCAGCGCTTGAGCGGATTTTGCGCGCGCTCGGCGAAACGCAGCTCCTGTTCTTCCTGATCGACGGCGAGCCAGTATTTGTACAGAAGTATACTGTCGTCGGTCAGTCCCTTTTCGAACACCGGACATTCGGTGAGGAAGCGCCGGTATTCCTCATCGCTGCAGAAACCCATCACGCGCTCGACGCCGGCGCGGTTGTACCAGCTGCGGTCGAACAGCACGATTTCGCCGGCGGCGGGCAGATGCTCGATATAACGCTGGTAGTACCACTGCGTCTTTTCGCGTTCGTCGGGTTTGGACAACGCAACGATGCGGTAATGGCGCGTGTCCAGATATTCGCTGATCGCCTTGATCGTGCTGCCCTTGCCGGCCGCGTCGCGACCCTCGAACAGCACGACCACACGCTTGCCCGTCTGGATCAACCAGCGCTGGAATTCGACCAGTTCGCCCGCGAGCTGTTTCAGGTGATGGTCGTATTTGTGTTTTTTCATCTTCGTCCGGGCAAGAGCTTCAGGGTTCACCGCAAAGAACTTAAAGTACACGAAGGAAAGCCAAACGGACTGGGTCCCCGGTGTGTGGCGAGTCCTGAGTTTCTTCGTTCTGCGCTAAATCTCAAGCAAGCGCGGGCGCAGATTGGCGAGGTTACAGGGCTTGGTGCGTGAATCGAGCTGGGCCCGGATCAGTTTTTCCCAGGCGGTGCGGCAGGCCGAGGTCGAACCGGGCAGGCAAAATATGAATTTGTCGTTTGCCAGTCCGGCGAACGCGCGCGACTGCAACGTCGAGGTGCCGATCTCGTCGAAGGAGAGCACGCGGAACATTTCGCCGAAGCCCGGCATTTCCTTGTCGAGCAGGGGAGCGATCGCCTCGGGTGTCGAATCGCGACCGGTGAAGCCGGTGCCGCCGGTGATGAGGATGCCGTGTACGTTGGGCGTGGCGATCCATGCCGAGACCAGCGCGCGCAGACCATAGCGATCGTCCTTGCTGATTGCGCGTTCGTGCAGGCGATGGCCGGCTTCGAGCAGCGCATTGCACAGGTAGTCGCCCGAGGTATCGTTTTCAGCGGCACGCGTGTCCGAGACCGTGAGCACGCACAGCGCGAGCGGGTTGAATTCTTGGGTGGCGGGCATGGGGATATAGTGGTGAGTGGTAGAAGCATACATCCGCTGCGGGGTGCTTCCCCTATCGGCTGCGGAGAGCAGAGGCTACAGTGAAATATCGATTGGCGCCTCGCCTCGCCGCGCACGTTCGGCGATGCGCGTCAACAAGGTCGCAAAATCGCTGGCGTGGGCCTGCATATCGAACAGGCGATTGCGTGTTGTCGGGTCGCGCAGACGCGCGCGCAGGGAGGCGAGGCGATCGGGTTGCGCCGCCAGTTCGATCGCGCGCGCGACGTACGCATCATCGTTGTCGACATTCATTTCATCCAGATCCAGCTGATGATTGAGACTACCGGCGACGCGCGAGGCAAACGTCTCGCCCGGGCACGTCAGCACCGGACATCCGGCATACAGGGCGTCGGAAGCCGTGGTGTGCGCGTTATAGGGATTGGTATCGAGGAACAAATCGGCATTGCGATATCGAGACAGGTAATCCGCGTGCTTGAGCTTTTGGGTGAAGATCAATCGTTGCGGATCGATGCCGTCTGCCTGCGCCGCGATGCGCAGACGCTCGGCGATGCCGTTGCCGGGCGGGCCGTC
>JAYTQX010000411.1:0-2156 GCA_043746455.1 Pseudomonadota bacterium | reverse complement strand
CCGTACGTGCCGCCCGCCGCAAACCGCGACCGACGCCCGCGGCAAAGCTCTCCGCCTTCTTGGGTCGTTTCAATCGAGTGGTCACGGGCTGCGCTCCAGCAATTTTTGGCTTAGATTCCGAATTCTCGTACACAGCCCAACCCGCCTACGTCGAGCATAGCCATGAGTTTCGATCGCGTACCGTACCCGTCGGATTCAGCGAGTAACCGAAGCGTCCCGAGCACGCCATTGCTCGGCAATGTTGGTGCGACCCGAGATGCACGGGCATGTTCTTGCCGCGTCTGAATGCTCATCAGATCCCCAGTCTCTTGCGCAAGTTGTCGGCGACAGACGGATCGTATCCGCCCATGCCTGGTCCCATCCGCTCGATGTCCCGGATGAGCGCCTCGACTTTTTCCCGCCCGGGCGCGGTGCGCACAGCCTCGCGCGGCGTCTTCCCTCGCAGCGCCGGGAGCTCTTCGTCCACCCAGGCTTCGTAGTGCCGGGTCAGCATGTCGCGCAACTGAGCCTGCACCTCGGGTTGTGCCATCAGCGCCGCCTGATCCGCATCCGCCTGGGCGGTCGCTCGGGGCGAATTCGCGCGCGCCTCGGCCAGCAGCCGCTCCATCGATTGGATCTCGGTCGCGCGATAGTGGGCCTTCTCACCCAATCGCTCACTCACCAGTCGTTTGAATTCCGCGGCACGCGGTGCGGAATTGACCTCTGCCGTGAGCTGTGTGCCACCGATGTCGATGCGCCCCAGCACCGTGGTCTCCCAGCCCTTGTGCCTCGAATTTCCGCGCTTGGTCCAGTTGAACGCGATGCACCGGAGTTCCCCACCTGCTGTATATTCGGCATCCTGCAGCAATTCGTCCTCCGACTGTCCAACCGCAAGCCCTTTGAGTGCCGAGAACGCGACGGCCGGCGAGTCGATAGCGAAGATCAGCCGCTGCATCGAAAGCGGATCGCCGTCCGTGTTGTGCAGTTGGGGCGGCACCGGATTCAACAGCGGCAGCACCAGGTCCCAATAGAGCTCGCGATTCGAAAAGTCGTAACGGATCAGAGCGGAATTGCGCAGTGTGGTGTCGGCGCCAGCTCCGCCAGCCGAATCGACATTCGGCGTTTCCTCGTCTCCATCGTGTTCGAGCCCATCTTCGCTCAGGGCATCACCTGGCGCGCGCTCCTCCTCCGCCATGGCCTTGAGTGCCTGCTCGCGTTCCAACGCTTCGTCCTCGAGCAGTTGCTCTCTCTTCCACAATCATGGGTTTCAGGCGGATCGGAATAGCGACGGGCGAACTGGCTTCGAGCATCGAGATGCCGTCGCATTCGACCACCATGCCGTAAACGATGTCGCCCGGCGTGAGGCTATTAGAGGCGCTGCGCTCGAGCACGTCGTAGGTGATCTCGGTCAAAATTTTGCGCATCTCCATACCATGGCCAGGATCGGCGCTGATGATCTCGAAGAAGCCGAACGGTGAGTCGAGGCATGCCGACAGGTAGCGATACAATAACGCATCCATGCCCTTGCCCCGCGCAATGAGGAATGCCTGAGTGGGCGGAATCGAATGCAGGCAGCGTGCCTCGACTCCGGTTTCGATCGGATCAGGTCTCCAGACATGAAATAACCACGGGTAGAACAGCGTAACCTGGGGCGACTCAGGATTAAAAGGTTCGTCGGTCCACAGCGTGAATTCCTCCCACGCCTCCGTGATCGCCCCGCGACCGTGGGATTCCGCAATGAAACTCAGCAGCTTCGGAGCATGATCCTGTACCGCGCGGCTCAGTCGCCGCCACGCCAGGATCTGCGGCGGCTCCGTTTCGGCGGCCGCCCCGCAACACACTTTGTATTTCTTGCCGCTGCCACAGGGGCACGGGTCGTTGCGGCCGACTTTCGGGCCGGTGCGCTGCGGCTTGGGCTTGGGCTTCGAGAGATCTTCCGCCGCCTGGCTTACGATGTCGCTGGCGCTGCCGGCTCCGGTGGGCGCATTGCCGCCAAACGCGCTCATGTTCTGGTGCAAGGTTTGTTGCGGGACGTTCTTCAGGAAATTTTCAAACGCCAGCATGGACGATGCGCTGCGGAAGATGTTGTGACAGATCTCGGTCTTCACGTTGACCATCAGTTCGTCAAAAATCTTGAACGCCTCGGCCTTGTATTCGAGCAGCGGATCGCGCTGGCC
>JAYTQX010000410.1:0-5890 GCA_043746455.1 Pseudomonadota bacterium | reverse complement strand
CAGCGCCGCCAGGCGATCGCGCTGGCCGAACACGCAGGCTGGATCGACCGCGCTGTGTACGCGTTCAACCAGGGCGAGGACCTGCGTTTGTATACTCTGCGTTTCCCGCTCGCACGTCGCGGGCAGATCGTGCGCGACGCACGCGCCGGCGGCGTCGATCCGGCCTGGGCCTACGCGATCATCCGCGCCGAAAGCGCATGGACGACGGATGCGAAATCCGCCGCCAATGCCTACGGTCTCATGCAACTGCTGCCCGGCACCGCAGCCCGGCTCGCGCGCGAGCGGCAATTGTCGTACAGCGGCGCGGCGGATCTGTTCGACCCGGATCTCAATATCCAGCTCGGCACGCTTTATCTGGGCCAGATGGCCGCGCGCTACGACGGCAGTCCGTGGCTGGCGAGTGCGGCCTACAACGCGGGCCCAGATCCGGTCACCCGCTGGGTCGATGCGCGCGATTCGCTCGACCCGGATTTCTTCATCGAGACGATTCCCTACAAGGAAACGCGCGAATACGTCTCGCGCGTGCTCGCCTTCAGCGTGATCTACGACTGGCGCCTGCACGGCGCCGTGCAGACGCTGTCGTCGCGCTTGCCGCGCATCGGCCAGGCCTACGACCCACCCGGCGACAAGGTGATGCGCCGGGCGGTTGCGTGTCCTGCGTCGAAAGATGCGGCCACCGCAACCGCGGTCTCGCAGAAAAGCGGCTAAACGAATAGACGGGAAGACGGACAGAAGATGAGCAGGCTTTTCCTCCCGTCTCCCGTCTCCCGTCTCCCGTCTCCCATCTCCCGTCTCCCCGCTTCGCGTCTTCCCGCATAATGTGCGGATGAAAACCTATCTCGTCGGCGGCGCGGTGCGCGACCGCTTGCTCGGCATCGCGGTGAAGGACCGCGACTATGTCGTCGTCGGGGCGCAGCCCGAAGACCTGCTGCGCGCGGGCTACAAACCGGTGGGCAAGGATTTCCCCGTGTTCCTGCATCCGCAAACCGGCGAGGAATACGCGCTCGCGCGCACCGAGCGCAAGACCGGACGCGGTTACCACGCCTTCGCATTCGACACCGACGCAAGCGTGACGCTGGAAGACGATCTGCGCCGGCGCGATCTGACCATCAACGCGATCGCCGAAGATGAAAACGGCGCGTTGATCGATCCGTTCGGCGGCGCACGTGATCTCGACTCAAAATTGCTGCGCCATGTCTCGCCCGCGTTCGCCGAAGACCCGGTGCGCGTGCTGCGCGTCGCGCGCTTCGCGGCGCGCTTCGCGGCACGCGGATTTCGCATCGCGGACGAAACGCTGGCGCTGATGCGGCAGATGGTGAGCAGCGGCGAAGTGGATCATCTGGTGCCCGAACGCGTCTGGGCCGAAACGCAGAAAGCGCTGGCCGAATCGACGCCGAGTGCATTTTTGCGCGCCTTGCGCGACTGCCACGCGCTGGCCCGGCTCTTTCCCGAAATCGACGCGCTCTACGGCGTGCCACAGCGTGCGGAATTCCATCCCGAAATCGACAGCGGTGTGCATACCGAACTGGTCGTCGATATGGCCGCGCGTCTCGCTCCTGGGGATGCCCTGATCGGCTGGTGCGCACTGGTGCATGACTTGGGCAAGGCGTTGACGCCCAAGGATCAGCTGCCGCGCCATCACGGCCACGAACACAGCGGCATCGCGCCCCTTGTTGCATTGTGTACAAGGCTGAAAGTACCCTCCGAGTACGCCGCACTGGCGCAACTGGTGTGCAAGCTGCATCTGCTTGCGCATACCGCGTTGGAACTGCGCCCGGCAACCGTGCTCGGCATCTTCGACCAGCTCGACGCTTTCCGCCGTCCCGACCGCATCGAGCCCTTCCTGCTGGCCTGTGAAGCGGACAAGCGCGGACGCTTGGGGCTGGAAGAGTCGGCCTATCCACAAGCGGAGTTTCTGCGTGCCGCATTTGCCGCTGCCGCGGAAGTCGGCGCGCAGCCATTCGTCGATCGGGGTTTGCAAGGACCGGCGGTCGGCGAAGCGATACGAGCGGCGCGTGTGAATGCGATTGCTGCGCTTACGCCAAAGTCACCGTCGTAACTCCATCACCCGGAACCGCTCGCCCATTTCGGTGGGCAGGGTCAGACGTTTGACTTGCCGTGCGAGCGCATAGCGCGCGGCTTCGTCGCGAGCTTGCGCATGGACTTGCGCGAACACTTCATCCAGGCCGTGCGCGATCAGGAATTCCGCCTGCGTGCTGTGCGCGGCGACCACAAGGCCAGCCATCGCGCCGACGCGCGCCAGCGCATCGAAGTCGACCCAAGCGGTAATATCCTGCACACCGGGCAGAATCAACGGATCGTCGTGTGCGCGATGGCGATAGTGACAACGCAAGGTGCCGGCGCTGCGTTGCGGATGGTAGTACTCGCCGTGCGCATAGCCGTAGTCGATCAGGAAGGCGCTGCCACGTTCCAGCGTGCGCGTGACTTCCGCCAGCCATGGCGCCAGCAGGGTGCAGATTTCGGAACAATACGGACGTGGCAGCGTGTGGATGCCGTCGCCAAGGCTCTGGTCCACGGTATTCGCAAACTCTGCATCGGCAGCTTGTTCACGCCAGACGAAGCGATCGTGCCCATCGACACCAACCTTGCGCACGAATACGCCTTCTTCGCGCAACGCAAACAGGTGCACCGGCAAGGCGTCGATCACTTCGTTGGCGATCAGCACGCCGCGCCAGGGCTCGTCCGGTGGCGCATCGAGCCACTCGACGCGATCCAGCAGATGCGCGCAATGCTCGACGATGGTTTTGCGCTGGCGTTCGCGCAGATCTGCGCTGCGCTCAAGCAGGCGATAGCGCGCGGGCAAGGCATCGAGGCGTTCGAGTTCGCGCAGCAAGTCGACGGCGAGTGCGCCGCTGCCGGGGCCCAGCTCCAAGATGTCGTGGGCCAGCAGATCGCCGCCGGCTCCCAGCACGGACGCGACCGCGCGCGCAAGGCAGCACGCAAATACGCTGCCCAGCTCCGGCGCCGTCACGAAATCGCCGGCAGCGCCGAATTTGATCGCACCCGCGCTGTAGTAGCCGAGGCCCGGCGCGTACAAGGCGAGTTCCATATAGCGCGCGAAATCGAGTGCACCGCCGGCTGCGGCAATTTCATCGCGGATCACGGCCGCGACAAGCTCGCTATGCGCGCGCACGTCGGCACTGGGTTCGGGCAATTCGACGCGCATGCGAGCGATGTGAAAGAATCGGGCCAACTATTTGCGAAGCAACGCGCAGCTTAACCTGCGTGCCGAGGAAGAGCGAATGACCGATCCCGCGCATCCGCGCCCCGTCGTCCTGATCACCGGCGCCGCCAGACGCGTCGGCAGTGTGATCGCGCGCACGCTGCACGCGGCCGGCTACGATCTCGCCCTGCATTACCGCAACTCGCAGGCCGACATGCAGGCCCTGTGCGCGGAACTCGAAGCCACGCGTGCGAACAGCACCTGCGCCATCCAGGCTGAACTTGCCGATATCGCGCGCCTGCCGCAAATCGTGGAAGCGTGTATCGCCGGCTACGGCCGGCTTGATGGACTGGTCAACAACGCCTCGGCCTTCTTTCCGACCGAGGTCGGCAAAACCACCGTGCAGCAGTGGAACGAGTTGTTCGTCAGCAACGCGCAGGCGCCGTTTTTTCTCGCCCAGGCCGCCGCGCCGTTTTTGAAAAGTACACAAGGCAGCATTGTCAGCATTGTGGATATTTACGCCGAGCGCCCGCTGGCCCGGCATCCGGTCTACAGCATGGCCAAGGCCGCGCTGGCGATGATGACGCTGGCGCTGGCCAGGGAACTCGGGCCGGAGGTGCGCGTCAACGGCGTGGCGCCCGGCGCAATCCTGTGGCCGGAGTCGGGCAAGGCGTATGCCGATCAGGCCGAACTCGTCGCGCGCAGCGCGCTCAAGCGCACGGGCACCCCCGCGGACGTCGCCAGCGCCGTGCTGTTCCTGTTGCGCGACGCAAAATTCACCACCGGGGAGATTCTGAAAGTGGACGGCGGCCGCGCGCTGGTGATCTAACCGCGACAGCGTAGCCCCGATTGCGAGACGCTCAGTCCTCGTCCTTGGCCTTGAACGCATCGGCGATCAGCGCCTCGTCGAAACCCGCGCCGATCGCGCCCTCTTCCGCGTACCGATAGATCGCCGCCGCATAAATGCCCTGCAGCGCGGATTGCACCAGCGCCAGCAGCACGACGGCAATGATCAGAAACGCAATGACCAGACCGACGGTCAGCGTGGACTTCGATGCAGCGGCGGGAACAATCAGTGCCATGCCGGATGCGATCAGCAGAAACATGATCAGCCCGAACACGACGCCGATACCGGCGTTGCCGATCAGATTCTCGCCCCAGGTACGCTTGAGCAATTCGGCGCTGCGCTTGATCGCCTCAAGCGGATAGACGTCGTTGCTGACCAGAATCGGCACGACCAGAAACGTGGCTAGCGTCCAAGCCATACCGATCAGGCCGACGATCCAGCGCCCGATGAAACCGGCGCGTTCCTGCAGGGAACGCAGAATCATGCCGACCGTCGCGGAAATCACCGCATAGACGAGGATCGAAGGCAACTGGGCGAGGGCGCAGCGCAGACCGTCCGCCAGGGTCGGGGTACCGCCGCGCAGGCGAATCAGGGCAGCGCCGACCAGTGCGCAGTTGAAGAAAATGATGATGAAGTACTGCACCAGGTAGAACGCGAACCACAGCGGTAAGCGGTCCGCAGTCAGATGGCCGTGTTCGATGTGGCGGAACAAGCCGGCCGCGTTTGCCTGGATCAGGAAACTCCCGGCGACCAGCAGCGTGCATAGCGCAGACAGCGCCGGGAACACAAGCAGCTTCTTGTCCGCCTGCAGGACGGCCGCGCTGGCCTTGACCAGAGCCCAACTGCGCTCGATCTTTTCGAACATGATGTCGCCCCCTCGACCGATTGCAGCGACGTTTTAGCACCGCGCCTGCATGGCGTAAAGAGCCGGAAGCGGCGTGTTCGCAGGTCTACAGATCGCCTGCCGGCTGTAGCGATGAATCCGCTGCGAGCCCCCGCTCCTGCCACAGCTGTGCGAGCGTCTTGCCGAGCAGCGGATGCATGACCTGTGGTGCGATATCGGCCAGCGGCTTGAGCACGAAGGCGTATTGGAGTTCCGGCCGCGGCAGTTCGAGATTGCCCGACCCTTTCAGCACACGATCGCCGTACAACACGATATCGATATCCAGCGTTCGGCTGGAAAAGCGCGGCACATCGCGCCGGCGACCGTGACGATCTTCCAAGGCATACAGCCAGTCGTTGAGTGCAACCGGTTCCATGTCGGTGTCGATGCCGACGGCCAGATTGAGGAAATCCGCACCGTCGAAGCCGATGGCGGGACAGCGGTAGGCCGGCGATACGACAATGTCGCCGAACCGCGCGCGCAGCTCGGCCAGCGCGTCACGCAGATGTTTTTCCGGCTCGATATTCGAACCGAGGCGGAGATATGCCTGTGTCATTTGTCTTTCCCAGAACCCTTCCATGGCGCGCCTTCCGGCCCGCAACATCTTGTGCGGTCGCTCGCCGGCGTGAACTGCGCTTCAACGCAGCTCACGTCAATTCCCGGCTCGCCCACGTTCGATAACAACGCCGACCGCTTTCGAGCCACGCACCGCGCCCGGCTTGGCCAGTTTCAACCGCAGCCAACGCACATCGAATTCCGCGAGCACGATTTCGGCGCAGCGCTCGGCCAGCGTTTCCACCAGCTGAAACGTGGAGCTTTCCACAAACGCGATCAGGCGCTTGGCCACGGCCTTGTAATCGAGCGTGTCGGCGATCTTGTCGCTCGCCGCCGGCTTGCGATTGTCGAACGCCATTTCCAGATCGAGCGCGACGACTTGGCGGATCTTGCGCTCCCAATCATAGATGCCGATCACGGT
>JAYTQX010000409.1:0-18993 GCA_043746455.1 Pseudomonadota bacterium | reverse complement strand
GAACTCACGGTCAACCAGGGCGCAACACGCGGCAAGACCGTGAATGTCGAAGTGCGCCAGAAGCGCACCTACATCAAGCGCAGTGAAATTCCCGCCGAACAACAACCGGATGCGGAACGCGAAGACGCGCTGAAGAAACTGCAGGAATCGCAGCTGAAGCGCGAGACCGAGGAAGTCACGCGCCAGGATCAGGAACGTCGCCGCCACGAGGAAGAAGCCAAGTTGCGCGGGGCCGAAGAAGCGCGTCAGCGCGCCGAAGTCGAAGCGCGCGATGCACAAGCCAAAGTTGTTGCCGACAAGGACGCCGCGAAATCGACGCCCACCGGCGACAAGCCTGCAGCGAAAACCGAAAAGGCCGAGCCCGGCCGCAAACCTGCGGAAACGGTCCGTCCGCGTCCGGCCGATGGCCCGCGTCCGCCGCGCGCCGCCGCTGGAGCCGACGACAGCAACGGCGCGCACAAGGCCAAGCCCAAGCATGGCTCGCACCGCATGCGCGACGACGGCAGCGATGTCGACGGCGCGCCGCGCTATTTCGGTGCGGAGCTGCATTTGTCCGATGAAGGCCACGCGCGTCGCGGGGCGATCAAACGCAAACCGCGACGCCAGGTCGAGCAGGCGCGTGCGCCGTCCGGCGGTCCGCACGGATTCTCCAAACCGACCGCGCCGGTGACGCGCGACGTGCCGATCGGCGAGTCGATTCTGGTCTCGGATCTTGCGCAGAAGATGGCGGTGAAGGGCGCCGACGTGGTCAAGGCGCTGTTCAAGATGGGCGTGATGGCGACGATCAATCAGCCCATCGATCACGATACTGCCGTACTCGTGGTCGAGGAACTCGGCCACAAGGCGGTCAAGTTCGAGGAAAGCAACGCCGAAACCACGCTGTCGAAAGTCGAGGTCGTCGGCGAAAAGGCGACGCGCGCACCGGTGGTCACGATCATGGGGCATGTCGATCACGGCAAGACTTCCCTGCTCGACTACATCCGCCGCACCAAGGTCGCCTCGGGCGAAGCCGGTGGCATCACCCAGCACATCGGCGCGTATCACGTGAAGACCGCCAAGGGCGTGATCTCGTTCCTCGACACGCCTGGCCACGCCGCATTCAGTTCGATGCGCGCGCGCGGCGCCAAGCTGACGGATATCGTTGTACTCGTGGTTGCAGCGGACGACGGCGTGATGCCGCAGACGATCGAAGCGATCAACCATGCGCGCGCGGCCAAGGTGCCGTTGATCGTCGCGATGAACAAGATGGACAAACCCGAAGCGAATCCCGACCAGGTCAAGCAGGGACTCGTGCAGCACGAAGTCGTGCCCGAAGAGTGGGGCGGCGATGTGCGCATCGTGCCGGTGTCGGCGAAAACCGGCGACGGCGTCGACGACCTGCTCGATGCGATCCTGCTGCAGGCCGAAGTGATGGAGCTCACCGCGGTCGTGGACGGTCGCGCCACCGGCGTGGTCGTCGAATCGAGCCTCGACAAGGGCCGCGGCCCGGTCGCCACCGTACTGGTGCAACAAGGCACGCTGAAGAAGGGCGACTTCATCGTCTGCGGCATCGAATTCGGTCGCGTGCGCGCGCTGTTCAACGAAGGCGGCGAACAGGTCGAATCGGCCGGTCCGTCGATTCCGGTACAGCTGCTCGGCCTTTCCGGCGTGCCCGATGCGGGCGACGATTTCATCGTCGTGCAGGATGAGCGTCTGGCCAAGGAAGTCGCTCTCGAACGCCAGCACAAGCGCCGCGATGCGCGCCTGATCAAGCAGGCCGGCAATCGCATGGAAGACGTGATGGCGCAGATGGGCAAGGGCGAAGGCCAGCAGACCCTGAACATCGTGGTCAAGGCCGACGTGCAGGGTTCGGCCGAAGCGTTGCGCGAGGCGCTGACCAAGATCGGCAACGATCTGATCAAGATCAACGTGATCGGCTCGGGCGTCGGCGGCATCACCGAATCCGATGCCACGCTGGCTGCGGCGTCGAAAGCCGTGATCATCGGCTTCAACGTGCGCGCGGATGCGTCGGCGCGCAAGATCGTCGAAGCGGGCGGCTTGGACCTGCGCTATTTCTCGATCATCTACGACGTGATCGATCAGGTGAAACAGGTTGCCTCGGGTCTGCTCGGCAACGAGATCCGCGAGGAAATCATCGGCGTCGCCCAGGTGCGCGATGTGTTCCGCTCGTCCAAGTTCGGCGCGATCGCAGGCTGCATGATCATCGAGGGCACGGTCAAGCGCAACAAGCCGATCCGCGTGCTGCGCGACAATACCGTGATCTTCCAGGGCGAACTCGAATCGCTGCGCCGCTTCAAGGAAAACGTCGAGGAAGTGCGCAACGGCATGGAGTGCGGCATCGGCGTGAAGCAATACAACGACGTCAAGCCGGGCGATCAGATCGAGTGCTTCGAGCGTATCGAGTTTGCGCGGACGTTGTAGGGCCTAGACTCGGGACTCGGGACTCGGGAGAGCGTAGCATTTGAGCTTCGCGTTCTTCGCTCGTCATTCCCGCGAAAGCGGGACTGCGAAGACAGGATGTCGAAGCGAACATTCGCGCAGCGAATGGCCCGGAGGACACGCGGCAGGAGCCGCGTGTAATCCAGTGTCTTCTTGCACGCGAAATCAAAATGGATTCCGGCTTTCGCCGGAATGACGGCGTTCTAAGCCCTTTGAGTGCACTTTGGGCTTCGCGAGGCAGATGTGATCTCCAGCCGCATCAAACTATTTCTGTTGCTCGCGACCTTGCTTACCGCAACCGCATCTGCGCAGGACGTCAAACCCGAGGTCGATGCCGACGGTACGATCACTACGGTCAGCGGAAAGATTCCGTTCTCGGCAGCAGCGTCGAAGGAAGCGCTCAAGCGCTTTCAGGAAATCCTGCTCGAAGACAAGGCCGCGCCGGGTATCACCAATCCGCTCGCCAGTCGCAAGTTCTACGACAAGATCAATACCGACCGCGCCGAGCGCATGAAGAAACTCTATCCGGTCGAGATCAGGGATTCGAAAATCGGCGGCGTGCCAGTGCAGATCGTCGCTGCGGTTGATGCCAAGAATGATGATGAGCGCGTACTGATCAACTTGCATGGTGGGGCATTTTTGTGGGGAGCGGGCAGCGGCGGCCTGGTCGAGGCGATACCGGTCGCGAGCGTGTCGAAGATCAAGGTCATCACGGTCGATTATCGCGAGGGGCCTGAGAATCACTACCCGGCCGCGAACGAAGACGTTGAAAAAGTATACCGAGCGATTCTTGAGCACCACAAGCCGGAAAATATCGGCATCTACGGCTGCTCCGCAGGCGGCGGTCTGACTGCTCAGTCGATGGTCTGGTTTCAGGACAAACATCTGCCGATGCCGGGCGCGATCGGCATCTTTTGCGCTGGAATATGGGATGGCGCAGGTGATTCGGAATCGACAGGGCCAATGCTCATGGGGCAGGTCCTGCCGACATCCGGCAAATCAGACGGGCCGCGCACGGAGCATCCGTATTTCAAAGGCCAGGCATTCAAGGATTTTATGGCACGCTTGAGTACGCCCGGCACATTTGAGGCTTTGATTGCCAGATTCCCTCCGACCTTGCTGATTTCGGGGACACGCGATATGGCACTCAGTAAGACATTGGTCACAAACGAAATGCTCGGCAAAGCGGGAGTCAGCTCCGAACTGCATGTCTGGGAAGGCATGTGGCATTCGTTCTTCTCGGATCCCGAACTGCCAGAAGCGAAAGCTGCCTACGCCGTGATGGCGCGCTTCTTCGAGCGCGAGCTTGGCCGTCCACCGCACGCTCCAAACAGGAAGCCCCAACCATGACTTCACATTCCTTCACCCGGTCCGATCGCCTTTCCGCCGAATTGCGCCGGCTGCTCGGCAGCATGGTGCACGAAGCGGTGCGCGACAACGCACTGCCCTCGATGAGTGTGTCCGACGTCGAGGTGACGAAGGATTTCGACTCCGCCACCGCCTACGTCACGGCGTTGATGCCCGAGAAGGCGGTCGAAGGCGTGAAGGCACTCAACGAGATGGCCAAGGAATTCCGTCGCAAACTCTCGCGCGTGATGACGATACGCCGCGTTCCGGAAATCCGTTTTCGCTATGACGATTCGGTCGATCGCGGCGAGCGCATCGAAGCGCTTCTACGCGGGAAAGTCTGAACTTTACCTCTCCCGTCGGGAGAGGTCGGCACGCGTAGCGTGACGGGTGAGGTCGAAGCCGCGACAGCGGCTGAGGGCGAGACAGGATGTCGAGAGGAGGAGCGCTCCAAGGATGGATTGTGAAATACCCGAACCCTCATCCGGCGTTTCACACCACCTTCTCCCGGCGGGAGAAGGGAAAGAGAGCGCTTCTCCATGAAAGTGAAACCTGCTTATCGCGACGTCCACGGCATCCTGCTGCTCGACAAGCCGCAGGGACTGAGTTCCAACCAGGCGCTGCAAAGAGCCAAGCGCCTGTTCAACGCACGCAAGGCCGGCCACACCGGCAGCCTCGACCCGCTGGCGACTGGACTACTCCCGATCTGTTTCGGCGAGGCGACCAAGATTGCCGGCTATCTGCTCGGCGCGCGCAAGGCCTACGCGGCCGAGTGCCGGCTAGGCGTGACCACGACGACCGACGATGCGCAGGGCGAGTTCGTGCAAACGCGTCCGCTGCCGGCGCTGGATAACGCCGCCATCGAAGCGGCGATGGCGCTCTTGCGCGGGCGCATTACGCAGACGCCGCCGATTTATTCGGCGCTCAAGCAAGCCGGTGTGCCTTTGTACAAGCGCGCGCGTCGCGGCGAGGACGTGCAGGTACCACCGCGCCAAGTGGATGTTTTTCGCTTTGATCTGATCGAACGCGAAGGTGCGGATCTGCGCCTGCACGTCGAATGCGGCTCGGGCACCTATGTGCGCAGCCTCGCGCGCGATCTGGGCGAGGTGCTCGGTTGTGGCGCGCATTTGACTGCGCTTCGCCGGCTCTGGGTCGAACCGTTCCGCGAACCCATAATGTGGACGCTGGAACAACTCGGCGAAATCGCCGAAGACGGATTCGACAAACTCGATGCCTTGCTGCTGCCTACAGAGCAGGGGTTGAGCGCTCTGCCGACCCTTGCACTTTCGCCCGAACAAGCCGCGCAACTGCAACAGGGCAAGCGATACACGCAGACGGGCCTGATCGATTGCAGTCTGTGTTGTGCGTTGGATACGCAGGGCCGACTGATCGCCTTGGTCGAAATCGACGCGTTGGGTGAGGTCCGCGTTCGTCGCGGATTCAATTCCGTTGCCGATTGATGCGGATTGGTGCGAGCCTAATTGTTTTCCGAACACCTAGTCGGATTGTTATTGTAGAAACAATAAGATATGCGAGTTACCTCAATCCGTTTCTCGTATGGTTTCGCGGCTGCATGCCGGACTCCACCCTCGGCGTGCCGTCCGCCGAGGAGTTCGGCGATACGGCATTCAACGATGATGCGATTGACCCTTGCAGGTTCAAACCGGTTATAATAAGCGGCTGTATTTTCACAGTTCCTTCAACTACACCCCCTAACGCGGATTGTGCCGGCTCATGGAGCCAAGGGGCCGAACCGCGCCGGACGCAACATAAGGCACACATCATGTCTCTCTCTGTCGAACAAACCAGCAAAGTCATTGCTGATTACCGCCGCGCAGCCAACGATACCGGTTCGCCCGAAGTACAAGTCGCCCTGCTCTCGGCGCGCATCGAACACCTCTCCAAGCATTTCGCCGACCACGACAAGGACCATCACTCGCGTCGCGGTCTGCTCAAGATGGTCAATCAGCGCCGTCGTCTTCTGCAATATCTGAAGACCAGCGATGGCGAACGCTACAAGACTCTGATCGAACGCCTTGGCCTCCGCCGCTAAGCGATCTCACGCAATCAAGGACACACTAACGTGGCAAAAGTAACCAAGTCGTTCCAGTACGGTAGTCAAACGGTCACACTGGAGACGGGCGAAATTGCCCGCCAGGCGTCCGGTGCGGTGATGGTGTCGATGGGCGGCACTGTCGTGCTGGTCACCGCGGTCGCTGCGTCGAAGGGACGCGAAGGGCAGGATTTCTTCCCGCTCACCGTGGACTATGTCGAGAAGTTCTATTCGGCCGGCCGCATTCCGGGCGGCTTCTTCAAGCGCGAAGGTCGCCCGACCGAGAAGGAAACGCTGACCTCGCGTCTGATCGATCGTCCGGTACGTCCGCTGTTTCCGGAAGAGTACAAGAACGAAGTGCAGGTCATCGCGCAAGTCGTCTCGCTCAATCCCGAGGTCGATGGCGACATCCCGGCGCTGCTCGGCGCGTCCGCCGCGCTGAGTCTGGCTGGCATCCCGTTCAAGGGTCCGATCGGCGCTGCGCGTGTCGGTTACGCCAGCGGCAAATACCTGCTCAATCCGACCAAGACGGAACTTGCGACTTCCGACCTGGATTTGGTCGTTGCAGGCACCAGCAATGCGGTGCTGATGGTCGAGTCCGAAGCCAAGCTGCTCAGCGAAGACGTGATGCTCGGTGCGGTGATGTTCGGTCACCAGCAGATGCAGACTGCGATCCATGCGATCGCCGAACTCGCCACCGAAGCGGCCAAGCCGTCCTCGACCTGGACCGCGCCGGCGCGCGACGAGTCGCTGGCCGCGGCGGTCAAGGGCGCCATCGGCAACAAGCTCGAAGAAGCCTTTCAGGTGCGTGACAAGCTGCAACGCCGCGATGCGATCTTCGCGATCAAGGCCGACGTGCTGGCCTCGCTCAAGGGCGACGCCGAACAGAAGAATTGGGCTGCCGCGGATCTGGCCAAGGAATTCGCCGAACTCGAATACCGCACCCTGCGCGACAGCGTGCTCAAGAGCAAGGTGCGCATCGACGGGCGCAAGCTCGATGACATCCGTCCGATCGCGGTGCGCGTCGGCGTCTTGCCGCGTACGCACGGTTCGGCGCTGTTTACCCGCGGCGAAACCCAGGCGCTGGTCGTGGTCACGCTTGGCACCGCGCGCGACTCGCAGATCATCGACGCGCCGGAAGGCGAGTCGAAGGATCCATTCCTGTTCCATTACAACTTTCCGCCGTTCTCGGTGGGCGAGGCCGGCCGCTTCGGCGCGCCGAAGCGTCGCGAGATCGGTCACGGCCGTCTGGCCAAGCGCGGCGTGCAGGCGGTCAAGCCGGCGATGGAAGCCTTTCCGTACGTGGTGCGCGTCGTCTCGGAAATCACCGAGTCGAACGGCTCCTCGTCGATGGCTTCGGTCTGCGGATCATCGCTCGCGATGATGGATGCGGGCGTGCCGCTCAAGGCGCCGGTCGCCGGTATCGCGATGGGTCTGGTCAAGGAAGGCGGCGACTTTGTCGTACTCAGCGACATCCTCGGTGACGAAGATCATCTGGGCGACATGGATTTCAAGGTCGCCGGCTCTGCCGACGGCATCAGCGCGCTGCAGATGGACATCAAGATCGACGGCATCACCGAGGAAATCATGAAGGTCGCGCTGGCCCAGGCCAAGCAGGGCCGTCTGCATATTCTCGGCGAGATGAACAAGGTGCTCGCTACCTCGCGCACCGAGATGAGCGAATTCGCACCGCGCCTGATGACGATGAAGATTCACCCGGACAAGATCCGCGAAGTCATCGGCAAGGGCGGCACCACGATCCGCGCAATCACCGAGGAAACCGGTGCGACGATCGACATCAGCGACGACGGCACCATCGTCATCGCCTCGGTCAATCGCGAAGCCGCGGAAGCGGCCAAGGCGCGCATCGAGCAGATCGTCTCCGACGTCGAGCCGGGCCGTATCTACGAAGGCAAGGTTGCCAAGCTCATGGACTTCGGCGCCTTCGTCACCATCCTGCCGGGCAAGGACGGTCTGGTCCACGTCTCGCAGATCTCCAACGAGCGCGTCGAGAAAGTCTCCGACAAGCTCAAGGAAGGCGACATCGTCAAGGTCAAGGTGCTCGAAGTCGACAAGCAGGGCCGCATCCGCCTGTCGATGAAAGCGGTGACCGAGGAAGCGCCGGCGGCGTAAGTTCCGGGATAGCTTGAAGACAAAAAAAGCGGGCTTCGGCCCGCTTTTTTATTTAGCCAGAGTTGTAGGCGATTTCTATTTACGATAAATCGCACCTGCCTTCATCACAAAACTGACGTGTTGCAGCGCTCCGATATCCTCAAGCGGGTTGCCGGGTGCCGCGACGACGTCGGCGTAATAACCCGGTGCCAGGCGGCCGATTTCCTTTTCCCAGCCCAACAGCTTTGCGCCGGCTAGCGTACCGGCACGGATGGCGTCGATCGGCTTCATTCCGTATTGCACCAGCAAGGCGAATTCGCGCGCCTGGGTGCCATGCGGGAACGGGCCGACATCGGAGCCGAGCGCGATCGGCAGGCCGGCGGCGAGTTGGAGCTTGAATTGCGCGGCGTGATAGGCCTGGATCGCACGATATCTTGCGGCTGCTGTGGGTGTCGTCGCATGTGCGGCGAAGTATTCGAGGACGGTGAACGTCGGCACGGCGGGGATGCCGCGCTCGCGCATCAACTTCATCGTCTCGGCGCTGAGTTGGTACGCGTGGTCGATCGAGGCGACGCCCGCATGCGCAGCCATGCCCGTGCCCGGTTCGCCAGTGGCGTGCACGGCGACTTTGCGGCCGCTGCGTGAGGCCTCGCGCACTGCGGCACGTAACTCGTCTTCGCTGAACTGGTATGGCGTGGAAAACGCTTCGCCGTCGATCTTGTCCCTGCCGGTCTCATAGATCTTGGTGAAATCGGCACCTTCCTTGATTTGTGCGCGCATTGCGGCGACGAGTTCGTCGGCGCTGTTCGCATAGGTCGCGTTCGACAGCGCATGCATCGCCGGATTGAACCCGTTTGCGTCCTCATGGCCGCCGAGAATATCGATCGCATTGCCGCTGATGCGCAGGCGCGGTCCGGGAATATCGCCGCGATTGATCGCGTCGCGCACCGCCGTGTCGGCCGAGCCTGCGCCTTCGCTACCCATATCGCGCTCGGCGGTAAAGCCGGCCAGCAGATCGTCGCGCGCGGCGAGCGTGGCGCGGATCGTGCGCTCGGGCACCGACTCGTTCAACGTCTGCAGGTCTTCCGCACCGGGATGCAGAAACAGATGCACATGCGCGTCGATCAAACCGGGCAGCAGGGTGCTGTCGCCCAAATCGAGCGTACGCGCGCCTGCGGGATGATCGACCTTGCTGCCGACCGCCACGATGAGCTTGCCACGCACCAGTACTTCGCCGGGGGTCAGCAATTTGCCGCTGTCGACGTCGAGCAGACGCGCCGCGTGCAGGACCACATCGTGCTGGAACTCACCTGAATCGGGCGGAGTCTGGGCGGCCAGACCGCCAACAAAGCTCAGCGCAAATGCTGCCAGCCGAGCCGCCGGCCTCGATCGTGTCGCGGTAAACATGGATTGCCCCTGCTGCATTCGTGAAATCGCTGTCGCAGCTATTTTGCGACGCTTCCGAGGCGCGTGCTAGCATCCGTTTGTCCGTGGAGAAACACATGAGTGATAGCAAACCCGTGAACGACTGGCTCAAGGATTGGCAAGCGCTGCAGCGCCAGTATCTGAATGCGTGGTCGGATCTTTCGGCGAAGGCATCGCCCGCCGCGCCACCGCCGGCCATGCCGTTCGGCGCCATGCCATTTGCCGGTATGGCGGGTGCAGCGCCCGCATTCGGCACGCCGCCAGGCTGGCACGAGGGGCTCGATCAATGGGGGCGCTTGTTTGCCGGTTCGGGCAGCAAGCAGAGCGAAACCGCCGAGCGCATGCTGGCCAGCGCGCAAAGCTATGTCTCGATGATCCAGTCGATGTTCGGCGCGGCCGGGCAGAATGCGGGCGCTGGATCGGCGAGCGCGAATCCGGCACAGGCTTGGTTTGATTCGTTGCGCGGCGGATTTGCCGCGCCGAACGGATTTCAGATCCCCGGCATGGACGCAGACTTGGCGAACAACCCCTTTGCCAAGGCCCTGCGCGATATCAGCGGGCAGGGTGCAAAAGGGTTTACCGAAATGCCGGCGGCGTTCGCGCCGTTCGTCGAGCAGATGCGTCAGGAAGGCTTGTCTTGGCTGCGCGTGCCGGCCTTCGGCGTCGGCCGCGAGCATCAGGAACATTATCAGAAGACCGCGCTTGCCTTCGTCGAATACAGCCAAGCCCTGAAGAACTACAACGCGCTGATGCTCAAGGCGAGCCAGCGCGGGTTCGAGCTATTCGAAGGCAAGCTGGCCGAGCGCTCCGAGCCCGGACGTGCGATCGATTCGCTGCGTGCGCTCTACGATCTGTGGGTGGATGCGGCCGAAGAAGCCTATGCGGAAGTCGCGCTCTCCGACGAATTCGCGAAAGTATACGGCGAGCTGGCGAATGCGCAGATGCGCGCGCGCGCGCAGATTCAGGCCGAAGTCGAGCGCGTCAGCACCGATCTGGGCATGCCCACGCGCAGCGAGCTGAACAGCGTGCACAAGCGCATGCACGACTTGCGCCGCGAGCTGCGCGACGGCGGCCGCGCGCAGGCCGACACTGCCGAACTCGATGCGGAAATCGCCGCGTTGCAGGCCGAGGTGAAGCAACTGAAACGTTCTTCGGCACGCGACCCGGTTGCCAGCGCGCCAACAGCCGCTGCCGCAGTTCCTGCTGCCGCGAAGAAACCGCAACCCGCACGCCCACGTCGCCGCACATCGGCAAAGCCGCGCGCACCGGCGCCGGTGGTCAAGCCGCGTCCTCTGGCTGCTTCGAGCAGCAAGTCCGCGGGCAAGGGCAAGACTACGTTTGGCGACGCGATTGCCGCGATGCGCCGCCGCGTCGTCGGCAAGCCGGGCAAGTTGAAAGCGGTTGCGGCAGGGATGTCGAAGCCGAGCAAGCAGAATAAATCCGCAAGCGCGGGCGAGAAGGCCGGCAAACGCAAGAAATGAGTTACAACCCAGCGGGATATCGCAACGCCATGAATCCGATTCGCATCACGCCGCAAAAGGCGATCGAAGAGACGACGAAGTTTCAGCAGAAACTCTCTGCCGGCCTGAAAACCCTGCGCGAGCTCGATGAGGTCAACTACGGCGTGACCGACAAGGAAGAGGTGTACCGCGAGGACAAGCTCGTCCTTTACCGCTTCAAAGGACAGAACAAACCGACCGCGAAGATACCGTTGCTGATCAGTTACGCGCTGGTGAACCGGCCGTACATGGTCGATCTGCAGGACGACCGCTCGCTGGTCAAGAACCTGCTTGCGCTCGGTGAAGACGTGTATCTGATCGACTGGGGTTACCCCGATCTTTCCGATCGCTATACGACGCTCGACGATTACATCAACGGCTACATCCGCCGCTGCGTCGATGTCGTGGCGAAACGGCACAAGGTGGACAAGATCAACCTGCTCGGTATCTGCCAGGGCGGCGCGTTCAGCCTGTGCTTCGCGTCGATCTATCCGCAAAAGCTCAAGAATCTGATCACAATGGTCACGCCGGTGGATTTCCACACCAGGGACAACATGCTGGCGCGCTGGGTGCGCAATCTGGACGTGGACCTGTTCGTCGATACACTGGGTAACGTGCCGGCCGATCTGATGAACTGGTGCTACCTGATGCTCAAGCCCGTGCGCCTGAACCAGCAGAAGTACATCGGCTTGGTTGATATTCTCGACGACAAAGTGGAACTTGGGAATTTTCTGCGCATGGAAAAGTGGATTTTCGACAGCCCCGATCAGGTCGGCGAGGCGTTCCGCCAGTTCATCAAGGATTTCTATCAGGGCAACAAGCTCATCGAAGGCGGCTTGAAGATCGGCAACAAGGCGGTCGATCTGAAAAATCTCGATGTGCCGGTGCTCAACATCTTTGCCGAGCAGGATCACCTCGTTCCGCCCGACGCCTCGCGCGCGCTGCGTGGGCGCATTGGCACCGACGATTACACCGAGCTGGCGTTCAAGGGTGGGCATATCGGCATTTACGTGTCGGGCCGCGCCCAGCGCGAGGTGCCGGGCGCGATACACGATTGGCTTGCCGCGCGCGCCTGAGCCTTCGGTCGTCATTCCCGCGAAGACGGGACTGCGCAGGCAGGATGCCGGAGCGAACATTTGCGTAGCGAATGGCCCGCAGGGCACGCGGCAGGAGCCGCAATCCAGCGTCTTTGTCCTAGCTCGTCATTCCGGCGAAAGCCGCAATCCAGCGTCTTGCTTTACTTTGACTGTAGAAGTAAGGCTTTCACTCGCCTGCGGCGAGCGACCCACTTTTGGCATTGCCCAAAAGTGAGCAAAAAGCTAGGCGCCCGACGCGGTGTTTCCTACACGAACCCGTCCATCCTTGGACTACGCCTGTCTGCATGGAAGGGAAGAAAGGCGAGTAGAAGCCTTTGCTTCGCCGGGTCAGGTCTTTGAGTCGTGAAACCAGGAATTATCTGAGTCTGTGCTACGCAGGCTTGATAAAATCCCGCTTTGCCACCGCGCTGGCTGCCAAGGACATTTCGCATGAACGAAGTTCTGTTTCATATTCACCATATTGGTGTGACGCCGTGGAAATTGATTGGCTACCTTGGCGCGTTCATGTTCACCGCACGCTGGTTTGTGCAGCTCTATGCGACGAAGAAGCTGCGCCGTGTGGTCATGCCGATTTCGTTCTGGTGGTTGTCGATCACCGGTAGCACCCTACTGCTTGCGTATTTCATCTTCGGCAAGAACGATTCGGTGGGTGTGCTATCGAACCTGTTTCCGACATTCGTGTCGGTGTACAACCTCGTTGTGCACATGCGTGCGCACAACCCCGAGGTGATCGAGCCTGGCGGGCCTGAAGAGAGGTAGGAAGGGCCTTGTCCGACATTCCATAAAAAGCTGGAAGCGTGTTCTTTGTTTGAAAATGGATTCCAGCTTGACCAGCTTCGCTGTTGAAAGCCGCTGGAATGACGAGCGGGGAGTTAGCGCTTTCCCACTTCCCACTTCCCACTTTTCGTTTCCCATCCCCCCGTCATTCCGGATCGTAATCCAGGTTCGGCGCGAGCCAGCGTTCGGCCTCGGCCAGCGTCCAGCCCTTGCGCTTGGCGTAGTCCTCGATTTGTTCCTTGCCCAGGCGGCCGACGACGAAATACTGGCTGTCCGGGTGGCTGAAATACCAGCCGGAAACGGCTGCGGTCGGATACATCGCGAAACTCTCCGTCAGCTCGATGCCGGTGTTGTTCGTCGCATCGAGCAGTTTGAACAGCGTGCGCTTTTCAGTGTGATCCGGACACGCCGGGTAGCCCGGGGCGGGGCGGATGCCGCGGTATTTTTCGCCGATCAAGTCCACATTGCTCAACGATTCGTCCGCGGCATAGCCCCAGAATTCCTTGCGCACACGTTCGTGCAGCGCTTCGGCAAAGGCTTCCGCGAGACGATCGGCGAGCGCCTTGAGCAGAATAGAGGAATAGTCGTCGTAGCTTTTTTCGAATTCCTCGAGCTTGCGCTCGATGCCGATACCCGAGGTCACGGCGAAGCCGCCGATCCAGTCGCGGACGTTCGATTCCTTCGGCGCGATGAAATCGGAGAGGCAAAAATCCGGACGGCCGGGTGGCTTGTCGACTTGCTGACGCAGGAAATGCACGGTGGACAGAGCAGTTCCCGCTTCGTCGTGCACTTCGATGTCGTCGCCCACGCGTGATGCGGGCCACAATCCGAACACGCCTTTCGCGGTCAGCCATTTCTCCGCGACGATTTGCTTGAGCATCTTCTGCGCATCTTCGAACAATTCGCGCGCCTGCTTGCCGACCACCGCGTCGTCGAAAATCTGCGAATAGTGGCCTGCGAGTTCCCAGGTATTGAAGAACGGTGTCCAGTCGATGCGCTGGATCAGTTCACTGAGCGGGTATTCGGCGAACACGGTGATGCCCGGTTGTTTCGGCGCCGGCGGCGTGTACTTCTGCCAATCGGCCACAAATGCCTGCCCGCGCGCGTGCGCCAGCGAGATCAGGCGCTTGGCAGGGCCGCGATCCTTGTGGCGCTCGCGGATATCGGCGTACTCGGCGCGTATCTTGGCGAGGAATTCGCCGACCAGTTCCTTGCTGATCAGCGACTGGGCCACGCCGACCGCGCGCGAGGCGTCCTTGACCCAGACGGTCGGCGACTTGTAGTGCGGCTCGATCTTCAGCGCCGTGTGCGCGCGCGACGTCGTGGCGCCGCCGATCAGCAGCGGCAGGTGGAAGTCCTGGCGCTGCATCTCCTTGGCGATATGGCTCATCTCTTCGAGCGATGGCGTGATCAGGCCCGACAGCCCGATCATGTCGGCTTGCTCGGCTTTTGCTGTTTCAAGAATCTTCTGCGCCGGCACCATCACACCCAGATCGATCACGTCGAAGTTGTTGCAGCGGAGCACCACGCCGACGATGTTCTTGCCGATGTCGTGCACGTCGCCCTTGACCGTGGCGATGACGATCTTGCCGTTGGATTTCGCCGTGTCGCCGGTGCGTTCTTTTTCCGCCTCGATGAACGGAAGCAGATAGGCGACGGCTTTTTTCATCACGCGCGCAGATTTCACGACCTGCGGCAGGAACATCTTGCCGGCGCCGAACAGGTCGCCGACCACGTTCATGCCGTCCATCAGCGGACCCTCGATCACGTCAAGCGGGCGCGTGCTGAGCTGTCGCGCCTCTTCGGTGTCGACTTCGACGAAGGCGTCGTTGCCGTGCACGAGTGCGTGACTGAGCCGCTCGCGCACGGGCAGGTCGCGCCATGCCTGCGCTTCGACTTCGGTCGCGCCCTTCTTGCCCTTGTAGCGTTCGGCGATCTCAAGCAGACGTTCGGTGCCGTCGGTGCGACGGTTGAGCACCACGTCCTCAACGCGTTCGCGCAGCTCGGCATCCAGATCGTCGTAGATCGGCAATGCGCCCGCGTTGACGATGCCCATGTCCATGCCGGCCTTGATCGCGTGGTAGAGAAACACCGCATGGATCGCCTGGCGCACCAATTCATTGCCACGGAACGAGAACGATACGTTCGACACGCCGCCCGAGATGTGGCAATGCGGCAGGGTCGCGCGGATCTCGCGCGTGGCTTCGATGAAATCGACCGCGTAGTTGTTGTGCTCGTCGATGCCGGTCGCGATCGCGAAGATGTTCGGATCGAAGATGATGTCTTCGGGCGGGAAACCGACTTCCTCGGTCAGCAGCTTGTAGGCGCGCGCACAGATTTCCACTTTGCGCGCCTTGGTGTCGGCCTGACCGGCTTCGTCGAAGGCCATCACCACGACGGCGGCGCCATAGTTGAGCACTTTGCGCGCGTGTTCGAGAAAAACGTCCTCGCCTTCCTTGAGCGAAATGGAATTGACGACGCCCTTGCCCTGCAGGCAGCGCAGGCCGGATTCGATCACCGTCCATTTCGACGAATCGACCATCACCGGCACGCGCGCGATATCGGGCTCGGCGGCGATCAGATTGAGAAATTTGGCCATCGCCATTTCCGAATCGATGAGACCTTCGTCCATGTTCACGTCGAGGATCTGCGCGCCGTTCGCGACCTGCTGACGCGCGACTTCGACGGCTTCGTCGTAGCGGTCGTCCTTGATCAGCTTCTTGAACTGCGCCGAACCGGTGACGTTGGTGCGCTCGCCGATGTTGATGAACAGCAGTTCCGGCGTGATGACCAAGGGCTCGAGGCCGGATAGGCGCGTGTGGCGGCTCATTTCCCTTCTCCCGCCGGGAGAAGGCGCGAAGCGCCGGATGAGGGAAGAGCGCAGCAATTCACCGAATGCGTCAATGTGGAATCCGTTTCCCTCATCCGCCCTCCGGGCACCTTCTCCCGCGGGGAGAAGGGAAGTGACCGATTTGAAGTACTTATCCTCATGCTGCTACTTGGTCCCGTGCAGGCAACGCACGCGGCTTCAACTCGCGTACGGCGTCGGCGATCGCACGGATATGCGCTGGCGTCGTGCCGCAGCAGCCGCCGACGAAGTTGACCAAGCCGCTGCTTGCGAATTCGCCGATTGTCGCGGCCATCTGCTCGGGTGTCTCATCGTATTCGGCGAACGCATTCGGCAGGCCTGCGTTCGGGTGCGCGCTGACGTAGCAGTCGGCGACTTGCGCGATTGCATCGACATAGGCGCGCAACTCGGTCGCGCCGAGCGCGCAGTTCAAGCCGATCGACAGCGGCCGCGCATGGCGCAGCGAGTAGTAGAACGCTTCGGCGGTCTGGCCCGAAAGCGTGCGCCCGGACATATCGGTGATCGTGCCCGAGATCATGATCGGTACCTGCGCACCGCGCCTCGCGAACTCCTGTGCAACCGCATACAACGCGGCTTTGGCGTTGAGCGTGTCGAAAATCGTTTCGACCATGATGATATCGGCGCCGCCGTCGAGCAGACCACGCGTGGCCTCGGCATAGGCGGTGGCGAGTTCCTCGAAACTCGTGTTGCGGAATCCCGGATTGTTCACGTCCGGAGAAATCGAGGCGGTGCGGCTGGTCGGTCCGAGCACGCCGATCGCAAAACGCGGCTTCATCGGCGTCTTCGCTTCGGCGCCGGCGCAGCACTCGCGCGCGAGGCGCGCGCCTTCGCGATTCAATTCGTAAGCCAGATGCTCCAGGTGATAGTCGGCCTGGCTGATCGCGGTCGAATTGAAGGTGTTGGTCTCGACCAGATCCGCGCCGGCGTCGAGGTAGGCGTTATGCACAGCCTTGATGATCTCCGGCTGGGTCAGCGACAGCAGATCATTATTGCCTTTGACGTCGCAGCCCGCAGCATGATGCGCGTGCGCGTTCTGGCCATCGCGACCTTCGGCGAAACGCTCGCCGCGATAGCCGTCCTCTTCGAGTTTGTAGGTCTGCAGCATCGTGCCCATCGCGCCGTCGATGACCAGTACGCGCTGTGCCAGCGCGTCCAGCAGCAATTGCGTGCGTTCGGGGTGCAGCCAGGGTAGGTTGTTGCTCATTTGTGACTCCTGAAAGCAGTTTTCGCCGCGAAGGGTGCAAAGAGCGCAAAGAAAGCAAAAAGTACAATTGTTTACTTCGCGTCTTTTGCGTTCTTCGCGGTGATTATTTTTCGTTTAACTTTTTTGCGCCAAAAAACTCAGCACTTCGAAATGCGGCGGGCGGCGTTCGCGCGTGATGCGCCCGCAGTTCAAGACCTTGAGGCCGGCCTTGCGCGCGAAATCGCGCAATTCTTCCTCGCGGAAGCCGAGGTTGAGATGGTCGAACGGCTCCACCGCGGTACGGTGCGCGTGATGCGCAAGCGTCGTCGCCAACAGGCGTCCACCGGGTCTGAGCGCGCGCGATGCTTCGGCGACGGCTTTGGCTGGCCGATCGCTATAAGTGAGGGCGTGCATCAGCAGCACAAGATCGAAACGCCGCGCGCCGATCTCCAGCGCATGCATGTCGCCGAGCTTCACCTCGACGTTGTGGAAGCTCTTGAGGCGCGTGCGCGCGGCGCTCACTACGCGCTCGCTCGCGTCCAGGCACAGGATCGTTCGCGCATGCGGCGCGAGCAGTTCGGCCAGCATGCCGTCGCCCGAGGCGACATCGAGCACATCGCCGGTTTCGATCAGACCGGACATCGCGCGCGCGAGCGTTTCCCAGGTACGGCCGGGCGAGTAGTGGCGCTCCATGTCGCCGGCGACGCTGTCCGCCCAGCCCTCGGCACGCGCGCGCTGGGCCAGAATCGTCGGCAGGCGCTGCGCATCGTTCGCGATCAGGGCGTCGTCGATATTCTCACGGAGCGCATGCAGCAAGGCCGCGGATTTCGCATCCATTTCGGAATTGAAGCGATAATAGGCGGAGACGCCGGCGCGGCGGTCGCGCACCAGTTCGGCTTCCTTGAGTTTGGCCAGATGCGTCGATACGCGCGGCTGGGCCAGGCGCAGCACGGCGGACAGCTCGGCCACGGTCAACTCCTCGCGTTCCAGAAGGGCGAGCAGACGCACCCGCGTCGAGTCGGACAACAGGCGCAACAGGGCCGAGGTCGAGGCCAGATCCAATATGTATCCTTTCATCTTGATTGAAAGATGGATGCACAGCGTATACTTGTGCAGACATAGCGTCAACGTTTGGTGTATTGGCGGTAGCAGTGGGTTAAGGATGAGATTAGGTCCCGTTCGCCTTGAGGTATCGAAGGGTGAATGACACGATAGATTGCCGTTATGGTTCGATACGCGAAGCGTGCCCTGGCATGAGCTTGGCGAAGGCTCACCACGAACGGATGGGAGGGTTTCAAACAACCCAACACAGATTTTGAGGGAAACTGATTTGATGAATGTGCGTTTCATGCAATCTCTGCTCGCGTTGTTGGCGTTGCTAATCAGTACACCCATCTTGGCGATAGACGAAGAAGCCCTCGGCAAGTACTGGACGCCCGACCCCCTGCACGTGCCGTATCGCGCGATCGTCACGCCCGGGCGCGAGCACAACGAGCGCCTGGCGCTGATCGTGTTCCTGCACGGCGACTGGCAGGACGGCACCGACAACGAATCGCAACTCGGCGGCTACGGCAACGGCTCGCTCAAACTGGTCGATCAGGCCATCGCGGGCGGTATTCCACTTGTATACATCGCGCCGGAAACGACCGGCGGCTACTGGCCACCGGCGCGCGTCGCCGCGGTGGTGCGCGATGCACTCACGCGTTTTCCGATCGATCCGCGCCGCGTCGTGCTCACCGGCATTTCCGACGGCGGGACGGGCACGTGGGATGCACTGAAAACCTGGCCGGCGTGCTTCGCCGCCGGCGTGCCGATGTCGGGCATGACAGAGACCTCGGGCCTGGCGCCGATCGTCGATGTGCCGCAGTGGATCTTTCACGGCGGCAAGGACAACGATACCGATATCGAGACCGGCTATGGTGGCGAGATGGTCGGCTCGCGCGCCGTCGTGCGCGCGCTGCGCGCGATGGACGGCAAGCCGCGCTATACCGAATATCCCGACCAAATGCATGTGATCTGGCATCAGGCATATGCGTCCGAGGGACTGCTCGCGTGGATGCTCAGCCAGCGCTTGCGCGGCAAGCCCTGCGCTTTTTCGGACTACACAAAGCGGTAGACTTGTGATTCGGCTTTACCTCTCCCGCTGGCGGCGACCAGAGGGAGTGCACAGCTGAGAGGTCGGCGCGCATCGC
>JAYTQX010000408.1:0-2608 GCA_043746455.1 Pseudomonadota bacterium | reverse complement strand
AGGCGACCGTGCCGCATGCGCAACGCAAACAGACATCAATGTGCTCCGGGTTGCGGAAAGGAAGGAGTGCCACGGCGCGCGGTAGTCTCATCCGGTCGCGACGGCTCCTGAAAGATTCTTCAATTTTCGCGAGCTGTGATTACACGCTGTCGCTGCAGGCAATAAAGCTGAAGCCGCCTCCGACTTAGCGAATGCGCGAAGACTTGGTGCGCCAACGATATTCTCGGCTGTACCTGGCTCGCCGTCGGGTCACGCGGTTAGACGGCAACCAGTCCGCGCGCTGTGGGGCGCTTCGGCGCGCTGGCTAAACGCTTCAATCCAAGCAAGGAATTGCGTAGTAAGCTGGTTTTCAGGGCGATGTAGGGCAGGCCATTCAGCTAATGGCGCGCCAACTGTTCGCAAATAATCGACTTCGCCGAGAATCGCCATCGGCACCTGGGGTCCGCTTTCGGCGTGAATAAATGGCCTGGCGTAGTTCAGATAGCCAAATTTCTCGAACATCGGCACAAGCTGCGGATTGCATGTGAGCACACCCAAACGGCAGTCCTTGGAAAGCCCCAACAAGAAGCCGAGCCGGCAGAGCTTCGCGGTTATGTCCGACCCGCGCGCACATCTGGAGATCATCAGCCGCGAGAAGTAGATGATCTCGGTTGGCCGCAGAAAATCGAAACGATCGACATTGAGCATCTGCGCGTCTTCGTGCTTTGCGTGCAGGATTTCCGCGCGCACCGTGCCGAGGATTGCACCGTCGCGTTCAATCCAGAAAATCGTTGTCGAAGCGCGTCGGTCGGCGGGCTCGATCAGCCTGCGTTTCTCATGATCGGCGAACGCGGCGCTCTTGCCCTGCTCCTCGACATAGATGCGATAGCGGAATTCGCCGACGCGGGCCAGTTCATCCGGCCCGAACACGACGCGCACATCCGATACATACATCGCTTTCCCCCTGCGTTTGTTACGCAAGAAGGACGGTGGAGCAAGGCGATTGTCTCAGCGCCGTGCAGCCATATTTCAACGCAGCGGGCTGAGCTCAGGGTTTCAGAGCGCGACGTCCCAATCCCGGATCATCCGCGAAGAAACCGTCGATGCCGGTGTGGAGATAAACGCGGATCTCCCCAATTGCGCCTGCATCGTTGCGTGTTGCCAGGCCGCCGGGAGTTTGCAAATCGGTCGGCAGGAAAAAATTCTCGGGGCGAAATGTGTACGGATGCACTAGCAGATTTTGCGCATGCGCATCTGCGACCAGCGACGTGGGCCGGCCAAGCGTTGCGTCGGCATTGCGTGGAATGATCGAGAGTTTGTTCGGGCCGATCGCATCGGCGTAGCGCGCGATCTCGCGCAGGCCCTGTGGCCGCATCAGGTCCGCGTAGCTGCGCGGATCGTTTGCGACGACCAGATCCCAGGGTCGCTCGGCTGCTTCGCCAAGCAGCTGGATCAGTTTGACGTTCGGCATGCCGCCGCCGAGTTGCCCGCGCAGATATTTGAGGTTTGCGGTCTCGAAGGATTGGAGAAATAACGGAGCCGTGCGCGCGGTATATGCGTGTTTGCGGATCGCGGCGAGCAGCGCGTTTTCCATCGGCAGGCCGAGCGCGCGGAAATAGGTCGAGTGCTTGATCTCCGGATAGATGCCGATCACGCGCCCCTGCGATTTCGCCTGCGCGGCGGCGAAATCGACGATCTCGTCGAAAGTCGGTACTTCGAAGCGGCCATCGAACGCAACGTTAGCCGGACGAATCTCAGGCAGGCGCTCGCGCGCACGCAAGGTTTTCAATTCGGCCAGGGTGAAATCCTCGGTAAACCAGCCGCTGACCGCGTGGCCGTCGATCGTTTTCGTCGTCTTGCGCGCGGCGAATTCGGCATGACCGGCGACATCGGTCGTGCCGGCGATTTCGTTCTCGTGGCGCGCGATCGGCACGCCGTCTTTCGTCATCACCAGATCGGGCTCGATGAAATCCGCGCCGTCCTCGATCGCTTTGCCATACGAGGCCAGGGTGTGCTCGGGCCGCCACGCGCTCGCGCCACGGTGGCCGATAACCAGCACATGTTCGGCGATGGGTTTCACGGGCGGCGCGGCGTCGACGATTGCGGGGAGGTTGGTCAAGGCGATGGCGAACAGGGCTTGAAATCGAGCTATCAGCATAACCGCAGGATAGCGTGACCACATGAATTCCGGCGTCATTCCGCGATACACGCCGGAAGAACAAGCATCGGCGGGGCGCCCCCACATTGGCGCTTGCCGCCGCGCTGCGTTAACCTGCGCGACCCTGTCTTTCGCGCCTACGCGCCAGCATCCGCAGACCATGCAGGAAACCTACGATTTTGCAGCCGTCGAAGCCGCTGCGCAAAAATTCTGGAACGACACGCGTGCCTTCGAGGCCAGGGAGCTCGATGCGCAAGCGCAGGCCGCGAAGCCGAAGTTCTATTGCCTGTCGATGCTGCCGTATCCTTCCGGCGCGTTGCACATGGGCCATGTGCGCAATTACACGATCGGCGATGTGATCAGCCGCTACCAGCGCATGCTCGGCAAAAACGTGCTGCAGCCGATGGGCTGGGATGCGTTCGGCCTGCCCGCGGAAAACGCGGCGATCAAGAACAATACCGCGCCGGCGAA
>JAYTQX010000407.1:0-3334 GCA_043746455.1 Pseudomonadota bacterium | reverse complement strand
GACTCGCGCGTCTGCGCACGTCCGTTGCGGCGAGGAAATAAGCGGCTTTGCGCTTACTTGGCGCCGTAGCGCTTGCGGAATTTGTCGACGCGACCGCCGGTATCGACGGTCTTCTGCTTGCCCGTGTAGAACGGATGCGAGGCGCTGGAGATTTCAACCTTGACGAGCGGATACTCCTTGCCGTCTTCCCACTTGATCGTGTCTTTGCTGGTCATCGTCGAACGCGTGAGGATCGCGAACTTGGACGAGACATCCTGGAATACCACGGGATTGTATTTGGGATGGATGTCGGCTTTCATGATTTGGCTCCGCGAACAGGTTTGCGAAAAGTAAAGAGGCGAATTGTAGCTGAATTGGCTGTAGCCGCGCAAGAATGCCACCTGGCACCACGCCACTGCCGCATATACCGTGCCAGTTCAGATGCTGACGGCACATAATCGCTCCTACTGGGCCCGCGCCGGACCCGACAATCTGCAAGTCGAGACACGATGATTCCTGCACGACGTCCCCGCCCGCAGCTTGCCGCCTTTTTGCGAATGGGCAGCCTGCTGCTCGCAGTCGCAGTCACACTGGCCGCATTCGATACGCTGGCCGCGGTGCCGGCATTAGAGGCGCAGCTTCCGCCTGCGCTAAGCGATGCGATCAACGATGCGCTGAACGCACTGCCGCGCAAACGCGATCTCGACGCCGATCAGCGCAAGCAGGCCGAAGAGCTGTTGCGCGATGCGCTGGCCGACGACCAACGGGCCAGCGAATACGTCGCACAATGGCAGAGCTTCGCCGACGCCGCTCAGCAGGCCAAGGCCGCAGTGCAGCGCACGCAAGCACCGGCCCGAGACGTCGGCATGGCGCTCGCGGACTGGCGCGCGAAACTGCCGCAGGATGCGGACACCGATCAGCTGTCCGATCTGCTGGAACAGGAGCGCAACCTGCTTGCCGCCGCGCAGGATTCCTTGCGCACGCTCGAAGATAGCTTGCAGAAACAAACCCAGCGGCCGGACGCCTTGCGTGACGAACTCGCCGCCGCGCGCACGGAGCCCGAGTCGACTGCAGCGCCCGCCCCGGGCACGCCACCGGCCCTGACCGAGGCGCTGCGTCTGCGCGCGCAGGCGGCGCAGCGCCTGCAACGCTGCCGGCTCGCCGCTCTGGAAATGGAGCAACGCAGCTTCGAGCCGCGCGTGCGCGCCTTGTTCGCAAAGCGCAGCGAGCGCCGCCGCGATGTCGACGAGCACGGCCAGCGCGTGCATCTGCTCGAGAACATGCTGCTCGATCGTGCGAACAGCGCGATCACCGACCTCGTCGCGCACCTTGCGCAGGAGCACGATGAACTGGCTGCCGCCAAAGCCGCGCCGGTGCTGCTCGATGCGGCCACGGCCAATCTGGAATTCGGGCGCGATCTGCTTGCCACCGTCAAGCGCATCGGCGCGCTGCGCGATCTGAAGAACCAGTACACCAGCGATCATGCCGCCACCGAGCTGGCGGTGAAAAACACCCGGGCGCGCATCGAACTTGGCGGCATCAGCGAGGAAGTCGGCGCTCTGCTGCTGGCCGAGCGGCGCAAACTCAAGCCGCTGACCACGCTCAATCGCGACCTGTCCAGCCTGCGCGGCGAACTCGCGCAAACCAAGCTCGCGCTGCTGGATCTGCGCGATCAACAGGACGGGCTGGAAAACATGAGCGGCGCGATCGCCGCCCTGCTGCTGCGCGCCGGTCAGTTGCCGGTGATTGCCGGCGATCTGCACGATGGCTTGCAGCGCCTGCTCGGCGAGCGCGGCGATCTGCTCACGCGCCTGGCTGCGGCCAAATCACGCCAGGTCTCGCTGCTGAGCGACACCGAGCAACAACTTGCCGGCTTCGTCGCCAGCACCGCGAGCCTGGGCGACCTGCTCGACGCGCATCTGCTCGGCACGCCGAGCCACGCGGCGATAAGTCTGGGCTGGTTCGGCGATCTTGCGAATTCGTTGCGCGCGGTTACACGCGCGGACGACGAAAAGCAGGCTGCTGGCCTGCTCGATAATTTTCGCCACGGCGGATTCGCGCTGCCGGCGCTGGCGCTGGCGTTGCTCGGCACCGCCCTGCTTGCGCGCTGGCGTGTGCCAGCGCTGTTCGAGCGCATCGCCGCGCCGATGCGGCGCATCCGCACGGATCGCTATCGCTATACGCTGCAGGCGCTGGCGTTGAGTGTGTTCGCTGCAGCGCCACTCGCCCTGCTGTGGGCGATTCTCGGCCGCAGCCTGCTGCATGCGCCGCATGTAGATCCACTGGAGGGCTCGCTCGGCGTCGCCACCGGCAGCGTCGCGTTGCCCTGGTTTGCACTGTCTTTCCTGTACTGGCTGACGTGCGAAAATGGCCTCGCGCACCTGCATTTCCGCTGGCCGCGTGCGCGCCGCACAGCGCTGCGCAAGGCGGTGCCGTTGCTCGCCTTGGCGATCCTGCTGCCGATGTTCATCCACCTCTGGCTGAGGGAAGTCGGCAGCGACGAAACCGACGCGACGATCGGCCGCGCGCTGTCTATTACCGGCGCGCTCGCGGTGGCCGCGATCGCCTGGCGCCTGCTGAGTGCGGGCGCAGTGTGGACGCAGCGCGGCAATATCGACAACGAGCCGGTGCGCGCGCGGCAGATCGCACGCGTGGGCTTCGGCGGATTTTTTCTCGCCGTCGCCGTACTCGCGGCGATCGGCTATTTCTTTACCGCGATCACGCTGGCCGAGCACGCAATGGCATCCCTGATTGCGGTGCTTGGAGCCAGCGTACTGCACGGCATGGCGGTACGCTGGCTGATGCTCGGCGAGCGCCGTCTGGCGCTCAAGCGGCTTGAGGAAAAGCGCGCCGCCGAAATCGAATCGCGCAGCGAGGATGCGGGCGGCGAAGCGCTGCCCGAAGTGGAAGCCGAGGAACTTGCAGTGTCCGACCTCGGTGCGCAAACGCGGCGCGTGCTGCGTCTGGCGATCGTCCTTCTGCTCGGCGCGGCCTTGCTGCTGATCTGGTCCGACATCGCGCCCGCGCTGTCCTTCCTCGACAAGATTGCGGTGTGGAAATCCACCTACGCCGACGCGGACGGCAAGCAGATCGCGTTCGACGTCACCGTGCGCTCGGTGCTGGAGTCGCTGCTGATTATCGCGATGACTTTCATCGCCACGCGCAACCTGCCCGGCCTGCTCGAGATCGGCGTGCTGCGTCGGCTGCAGATCGACGCGCCGACGCGCTATGCGATCACCAGCATCGTGCGCTATCTGATCGTGCTGACCGGCGTTCTGGTCGGCGTCGGCCTGCTCGGCGTGCGTTGGTCGAACCTGCAATGGCTAGCGGCCGGCCTCACCGTTGGCCTGGGTTT
>JAYTQX010000406.1:0-17131 GCA_043746455.1 Pseudomonadota bacterium | reverse complement strand
ACGAGCGCATTCGCGCCGCCGGCATCGGCATACACGCCGAGATTGACGAGGAATCGCCCGTCAGCCTGCACAGCCGGCGCGGGTGGCGGCGCGGGCGCTGCAGATGCAGGCGGCGCGACTGGCGTGGGTTTCGCAGTTGCCAGCGACGTCGCTGCCGGCTTCGCTGCCGCGGCATTGTCCGGCGCTTCGAAGGTCGGCGGCGCGCTCGTGGTCACGGTGGTCACCTTGTTGCCATCGCCGGTCGCGGCTGCCGGAGGTGCAGCAGCCGATGGCGCAGGCGTCGCGCCACGCGGCGCATCCACGGCCAGATTGCGCGTCTCGAAATTGCGTTCGGGTGCCGCCGGAATATTCAGCCCGACCGTGGTGTTCTCCTGCTTCGGCGGCGTGATACTGAAAAACATCGGCAGGAAAATGACCGCGAGCGCGATCAAGACGGCGGCACCAACCAGGCGCTGTTTCAAGGCGGAATCCATAACTGACCTCCAGATGCGCCGATTATACCCGGCGCAGCATCCAAACCGGGATTCGCGCGCGACATCATTCATCCGCGATTCGCGTAGCGTGCGGCAGACGCCTGCGGCGCCTCCCCCTCTCCCGCCGCGCTGCGCGCGTCGACCTCTCCCTAGGGGGAGAGGTGAAGGGCGCTAACCGATATCGACGGCTCGAAACCCGTTTTGCTGCGCCCATTCAAGTGCCGCCGCGGCAACGAAGAACGATCCGAACGCGAGGATGCGGTCGGATTCGCGCGCTGCGCGCGCGGCGGCATCGAGCGCCTGCGCGATTGCCGCCTGGGCTTCGATATCGACGGGAGTAACTACGTTCGTCATTCTGACGGCGAGATCGGTCGCTGTCAGGCCGCGCGGCGTGTCGGCATCGAGTCCACCGACGAACCAGCGCGCGATATGCGGCGTGAGTGGCGCAACGATACCGACAACGTCCTTGTCCGCCAGCGCGCCGAACACGGCCAGATTGCGGCCGCCGAGCCCACTCGCATCGACGCGATGTTCGTCCAGCCATTGCGCCAGCACGCTCGCGGCTTGGGGATTGTGCGCGACGTCGATGACCAGTTCGGCAGCACCGGGTTTGCCGAAGCGCTGCAGGCGTGCAGCGACGCGCGCATTGCGCACGCCGCTGGCAAAGGCGTCGGCACCTACGTCGATACGTTCCCGCAAAGTGTGCAAGGCCGCTATCGCCGCGGCTGCATTTGCGCGCTGCACCGGCGCGGCGAGTGCGGGATCAGGCAAGTCGAGCTGCAGATCCTCTGCCTGCCACGACCAGCCTTGCTCGTTCGCGGCGATGCGATAGTCCCGCCCTGCGAGGAACAGGTTCGCGCCGGCCTGCTCAGCCGCTTGCAACAACGCTGCGGGCGCATCGGCATCGCCGATGATCGCCGGCCGGCCGGCGCGGAAAATTCCGGCCTTCTCGCGCGCGATGCCGTCGCGGTCGTTACCTAGCCAGTCCTGATGATCCAGATCGACCGTGGTCACGATCGTCGCATCGGCATCGATGATGTTCACCGCATCGAGTCGCCCGCCAAGACCGACTTCGAGGATCGCCGCATCGAGTCCGCTCTGCGCAAAAATCCACAATGCGGCAAGCGTGCCGAACTCGAAATAGGTCAGGGACACGTGCTCCATCGAAGCCGCTGCGCGCGCATTTTCGATACGCTCGAACGCATCGATTAGTACGCCATCCTCGACCTCGCGTCCGGCCACACGCACACGCTCGTTGTAGCGCAACAGATGCGGCGAGGTATAGCAGCCCACGCGCCTGCCGGCCGCATCCAGCATCGCTTCGAGAAACGCCACCGTCGAACCCTTGCCGTTGGTGCCGCCGACCGTGATGACGATGGGCGCAACCTGCGGCGCGCCCATGCGCCGCCAGACCTCGCGCACGCGCACCAAGCCCAGATCGACGCCAAGCGCATGCACGCGCTGCTGGTAGTCGAGCCATTGGTCGAGCGTGCGCCGGGTCATTTCGATTCCATCGTCGTGGCGGCGCGCATGGTGACGGCAGAGCGGCCGCATGGCAATCCCGGCAGCACAAAAGATTGCATATTCGCGCAAGCTCTGGCGTGATGGCGGCATGCCGCACGCATCGATTCCGGACCTGTTGAACCGCGCGCTCGCCGAGCTTGCGCCCGGCGCGGTCGTGGTCGCCTACAGCGGCGGCGCGGATTCGCATGCATTGCTGCACGCGCTCGCGCATGACGCACAGGCGCGCGCGCGCGGGCTGCGCGCGCTGCATGTCGATCACGGTCTGCATGCCGACAGCTCGCGCTGGGTTGCACATTGCCGCGAGGTTGCCGCGGCGCTCGATGTCCCCTTCGCCAGTGTGCGTGTCGACGTCGTGCGCAATGGCGGCACCGGCATCGAGGACGCGGCGCGCAAGGCACGCATGGGCGCATTCGCGACGCAGCCGCTCCCCGGCGAAATCCTTGCGCTGGCGCAACATCGCGACGATCAGGCCGAAACCGTGCTGTTGAAGCTGCTGCGCGGCGCCGGTCCGCAAGGACTGGGCGGCATGCGCGGTCTGCGCGAACACGGAAAAGTATATTTGTGGCGCCCGTTGCTCGAACTGCCGCGCGCGGCCCTGCGCGACTACGCTCAAGCCAACGGTTTGCATTGGATCGACGATTCGAGCAATGCGGACACGCATCTGCGGCGCAATTTCCTGCGCGGCAAAATCCTGCCGCGGCTCGCCGAACGCTGGCCCGATGCGCCTGCGGCCCTCGCGCACAGCGCAACCTGGGCGCGCGCGGCGGCCGATTTCATCAACGACGAGGCGCGCAAGGCGCTGGCGCTGCTGCAGGGGCTCGATCCGACAACCCTGGCCTGGCCCGGCTGGCTCGACCTGCCCGATGCGCTGCGCGATCCGGTGCTGCGCCTCTGGCTGCGCGATCTGGGACTCGACGAGCCCGCGCATTTCCATGTCGGGGAATTGGAGCGGCAATTGCGCGACGCGGCCGGCGATCGCCTGCCCTGCGTGAGTTTTGCGCACACTGAGCTACGCCGCTACCGCGACCTGCTCTATGCGATGCGGCCGGCGCCGGCGCTGCCGGCAAACTGGCAAGCACCATGGGACGGTACGCCACTGGCACTGCCGGCTGGTGGGCGACTCGAACTGGCGCCACAGCGGCAGATCGGGGAACCCCTGCAAGTGCGCTACCGGCGCGGCGGCGAGCGGATCAAGCCCGCTGGCAGCGCACATACGCGCGAACTGCGCCTGCTGCTGCAGGAAACCGGAATTCCGCCATGGCAGCGCACGCGGATTCCGTTGATTTGCCGCGACGATGAATTGCTGGCGGTGGGCGATTTGTATTTGAGCGACGCCGGCGAGTCGCTGTGCCGTGAGGTCGGTGCGCGGATCGTGTGGTCGGCGGGCGTTGATTCCACCACGCGCTTGGGGTAGCTTGCGCGCATGCCGAAAACCGCCGTCCAACCCAATCAGATCGCCCAGTTTGAACAGTCGCTGGACGAGCTGGAAAAACTGGTCGCGCGCATGGAGGAAGGCGATCTGAGTCTGGACGATTCGCTCAAGTCCTTCGAGCGCGGCATTGCTCTGTATCGCGGCTGCCAGACTGCACTCGAACAGGCCGAACTGCGCGTCAAGCTGCTTTACGATCCGGCCAATCCGGACGATGATCGATCCGGCGCCGGCGATTTCAAATTCGACGCGCCTTGAACCTCGCCACACCGGAATTTCGCGCCGCGCTGGCGTCGTGGAACGAGCGCGCCGATGCCGCGCTCGCGCAAGCGCTGCCGCCAGAACAGCAACCGCCGCAGGAATTGCATCGCGCGATGCGTTATGCGGTCCTCGGCGGCGGCAAGCGCCTGCGCCCGATCCTCGTTTACGCCACGGGCAGCGCGCTCGGTGCCGCGCCTGAGCGTCTCGATGCGGCGGCGGCGGCGGTGGAAGTCATCCACGCCTATTCGCTCGTGCACGACGATCTGCCGGCGATGGATGACGATGCGCTGCGCCGTGGTCGGCCGACCTGTCACGTCGCATTCGGCGAAGCCATGGCGATTCTCGCCGGCGACGCGTTGCAGGCGCTGGCGTTCGAAGTGCTTGCGGGCGATTCGCGGCTCGCCACCAATGCCGCTGCGCATGTCGAGATGCTGCGCACGCTCGCCGCGGCCTGCGGCGCGCACGGCATGGCCGGTGGCCAGGCGTTCGATCTCGGCGCGGTTGGCAAGCGCCTGACCGCCGCCGAACTCGAACGCATGCATGTATACAAGACCGGGGCGTTGATCCGCGCCTCGGTGCGGCTCGGTGCGCTCGCCGCCGGCTGTCGCGACGACGCCGTACTCGCCGCGCTCGACCGTTACGGACACGCGATTGGCCTCGCCTTCCAGATTCGCGACGATATCCTCGACGTCGAAGGCGACAGCGCGACGATCGGCAAGACGGCCGGCAAGGATGCGGCCGACAACAAACCGACCTATCCGGCGATACTCGGCATGCAGGGTGCACAGGCACATCTGCGCGAACTCACCCATGCGGCCCTCGATGCCGTCGCGCCGCTCGGCGCTGATTTCACTTCGCTGGCTGCGCTTGCGCGTTTCGTAGCCGAACGCGAATCCTGACCCTCGTTGACTGTTCTTTCGCCTTTTGCCTTCCCTGGCTCCTGGATCCCGGTAATCAATACCGGGATGACGAGCCTGCAGCTCGTCACTTGATCAGACGAATGCTGACCGGATAGCGGTAGGCCACGCCTTCGCTCGCCTTGATCGCAGCGATGATGGTGAATACTAGCCAGCCGATGCCGACGACGATGCCGACCGGAATCGCAATCAGCAACCCGATACCCAAGGTCAGTATGCTCAGCACCAGCAGGGCAAATCCGATGATCGCCAGCGTGATGTTGAAATTCAGCGCTTCCTTGCCCTGATCGTTGACGAAGGGCATCGTGTCCTTCTTGATCAGCCAGATGATCAACGGACCGACGAAACAACCCCAGCCGAACATGTGCCCGGTGAGGATGCCGCCGAGGATCGCGGACAGATGCGCGAACAGCGCCCACTGCTTCTCTTCGGCACTCGGCGTACCGGCAGGGGCCGGCGGCGGTGTAACGACATCATTCGGCGGAACGCTCATGCCATTCTCCTGCGCAGTTGGGACTGCGCCTAGTGTTGCGTGAATGATCATTGCAAACAAGCGTCGAAGGTCACCCTTGAACGCAGACGCGCTGCCACAACTTGCGGCCGGCGAGCAGCAGTACGGTCACAATCTCACTCTCCCGCAACCGTCATGCGCTCGACCAGGATCGACCCGGTGAGGATATGCGAGCGCGGATCGACATCGGCGCCGATCGCGGCGATGCCGCGGTACATGTCGCGCAGATTCGACGCGATCGTTATTTCCTCGACCGGGTAGGCGATTTCGCCGCTCTCGACCCAGAAGCCCGAAGCACCGCGCGAATAGTCGCCGGTGACGACCGATACTCCCTGCCCCATCACGTCGGTGACCAGCAAGCCGGTGCCAAGCTTGTTCAGCATCGCGGTGAAGTCGTCGGTGCCGGTCTTGACGATCAGATTGTGGATGCCGCCCGCATTGCCGGTGCTTTCGAGGCCCAGCTTGCGCGCGGAATAACTGCCGAGCACGTATCGTTGCAGGACGCCGGCACTGACCAGATCGCGCTCGCCGGTGGCGACGCCTTCGGAGTCGAAGTTGCCCGATGCATGCCCGCGCTTGAGATGCGGTTTCTCGACGATGTCCACAAACTGCGGAAGTATACTTTTGCCGACATGGTCGAGCAGGAAACTCGACTTGCGATACAACGCGCCGCCGCTGACCGCGGAGACGAGATGACCGATCAGGCCGCGCGCGACTTCGGGTGCGAACAGCACCGGCGCTGTGCGCGTGCCGAGCTGGCGCGCGTTACGCCGCGCCAGCGTGCGTTCAGCGGCCTTGCGGCCAATGCTGGCGGGGTCGGGGAAATCCGCGGCCGAGCGCACCGACTCGTACCAGTAATCGCGCTGCATACCCGCTTCGTCGTTGGCAATCAGTGCGCAGGACAGCATATGTCGCGTGCCGCGCTCCGTGCCGACAAAACCCTGCGACGTCGCATACACCGACAGCGATTTGCCGGCCTGCACCGAAGCGCCTTCCGAGTTGTCGATGCCGGCGAACGCGCGCCCGGCGTCTTCGATTTCCCGGCCGAGACGGATCGCGTCCTCTGCGTCGATGTGCCACGGATGCCATAAATCCAGATCGGAAAACTGCGTGGCAAGACGCGCCGGATCGGCCAGCCCGGTGTACGCATCCTCCTCGGTATAGGTCGCGATCGCGCAGGCCTGCTCGATCGTCTTGGCGATCGAATCCGGTTGCAGGTCCGCCGTGCTCGCCGAACCCTTGCGCTTGCCGAAATACACGGTCACACCGAACGCGCGGTCGCGCGTGTGCTCGATCGTTTCCACCTCGCCCAGACGTACATTCACGCTGAGCCCGGTGTCGACACTCGCGCCGACCTCGGCCTCGGTTGCGCCCGCGGCGCGACAGCGGCGGATCACGTCCTCGGCCAGATTCGCCAAGCGGTCGAGTTGGACCAAGCTGTCGTCGGACCCGGCGACAAGATTGTTCGATGCGGCTATGCTGTTCACTAGGCAGTTCCCTGATCAAAAATCCCGGCGTTCAGCCGCAGCGTAGCTGTCGGCTGGAACGGCGGAAGTTATTGTTGCGGCGAAGCTGTCAACAATAACAGTACATATGCAGCCGCACGAACACGAACTCAACCAACCTGACGCCAGTAACGGCGACGAAGTGCCGAGCCGCAGCCAGCTGCGCCGCGAGGCGCTCGACGTACTCAAGCTTGCGCACACGCTCGCCGATTTGTCCGATGCGCAACTGGTGCAGGTTCCCTTGTCCGATGACCTTCGCGAAGAAGTCCAGCGCGCGCACGCCGTAAAGCAGCAGATCGCGCGCAAGCGCCAGATCCAGTTTCTGGCCAAGCAACTGCGCAAGCTCGACGATGCGGAAATCGAGGCGCTTCGCGCCACGCTAGAACACGACAAGGACCACGCGCGCCGCGAAACCGTAACGCTGCACCAGATCGAGAGCCAGCGCGAGCGCCTGCTCGTCGAAGGCGACGACGCGCTCAATGCTTTCGTCGCCGAGTATCCGCACGCCGATCGTCAACATCTGCGCCAACTCGCGCGCCATGCGCGCGTCGAGCGCGAGCAGAACAAGCCACTGCACGCATATCGCGAATTGTTCCGCGTACTGCGGGAAATTCACGAACACGACGCGTAGGGGCGCGATTCATCGCGCCCACTCTTGCATCTGCACACTACAGGCGGACGGGATAAATCGCGCACCTACGGTGTTTTTCCTACAAACGGATTGCGATTCAGCGCTGCCAGCGCCGCCCACGCCGTCGCACCAAGATGCGGGCGATGGTAGTAGTAAAGATCCGCCGACGTGCTGCCCGGTCCGATCGCAAGCCCGGTCGTGATGCGCGGTTCGCGCGTCGCATATACGAATCCACTTGAGGAAAACTGCTGCGCGATTGTCGCGAACAGCTTTTGCGCATCGGCCTCGCGCCCGAGCTTGTGATAGACCAGCACTGCTTGCGCCGTGCCTTCCAGCCAGAGCCCATCGCGATCGCTGTTGAAATCGAAGCCGCCGGCGACGCGGTGTACGCGCTCCGCGTAGACAAGCGCGCGCTGCCACTTGCGCGGCGCAACCGGCAACAGTTGCGCCCACATCTGCACGTCCAGGCCCGAGGTGCCGCGATTCGGCGTCACGCCGTCCGCCAGGGTGCCAACCAGAAAATGTCCGCTCGCCGCTTCCCATTGCGACTCGATAAAACGCCGCGCCGTACCTGCGTATTTTTTCCACTCGCCTGGCGCCTGGGAGCTCGCGAGCCAATCGAACACGGCGACAAGATCGATATTGTGCTCGGTCGATTTCCAGGTCACTTTCTTCGGATTGGCGTCGAAGCCATCGATGCCTCCGGTAAATCCGCCGGCACCGCGCGAATCGGACGCATGGGCGATCACCCAGTCGGCAAGCTTGATCGCCGCGTCGCGCCAGCGCACATCGGCCGTCGCGTCGTGCAGGGCGAGCAACGCCAACGCGGTCCAGGCCACATTGCCCGTCGCACTGCCGTCCTGGTACGCGTCTTCGACCCAATGATTTTCCTTCGCATCCCACCAGCCATTCGGCAGCGCCTTGTCGCCAACCGCACCTGCGCGATAGGTATTGCGCAAGCGCGTGTCGCCGATCGCCGCAAGACGCAGCGCTTTGCCCACGCGCAATGCCTGTGCACGTTTATCGCAAGCCAGCAGAGCGATCACCGCGAGTGCGTTGTCGTAGGTGAACGCTGCGGTGCGCAGCGCTGGTTCGTCGACTTCGCCTACACCGCGCCCATTGTCGTAACTGCGCAGAAAGACCGGCGCGCTGCCGGCTACCGCATCGACGCGCCCGGCAATGGCCGCGCACGCGCGTTGTGCGATTGCGCTTTCGGCAACGTCGCCGCCATACGCGGCATTGGAGAGAAGAAACAGCGCCGAGGCAATCAGCGCGGCGCACTTCACGCCGCCGTACCACCCACGGTCATGGCATCGATGCGCAGGGTCGGCTGGCCGACGCCGACCGGCACGCTTTGCCCTTCCTTGCCGCAGACGCCGACGCCTTCATCGAGCTTCAGATCGTTGCCGATCATCGACACGCGCGTGAGCACTTCGGGACCGGCGCCGATCAGGGTCGCCCCCTTGACCGGACGCGTGACCTTGCCGTTCTCGATCAGATAGGCCTCGCTCGCCGAGAACACGAACTTGCCGTTGGTGATATCGACCTGGCCGCCACCGAAAGTCACCGCGTACAGGCCGCGTTCGACCGAGGCGATGATCTCCTGCGGATCGTGCTGACCCGCGCGCATATAGGTATTGGTCATGCGCGGCATCGGCAGATGCGCGAACGATTCACGGCGGCCGTTGCCGGTGGAACGCGCGCCCATCAATTGCGCATTGAATTTGTCCTGCATATAGCCCTTGAGGATGCCATCCTCGATCAGCACGGTGCATTCGCTGGCCACGCCCTCGTCGTCGACGCTGAGCGAGCCACGCCGGTTGGCGAGCGTGCCGTCGTCGACCACGGTGACGCCCGGCGCCGCAACGCGATCGCCGAGGCGACCGGCGAACGCGGACGTGCCCTTGCGAATGAAATCGCCCTCGAAGCCATGGCCGATTGCTTCGTGCAGCAGCACGCCGGGCCAACCAGGACCCAGCACCACGGTCATGCTGCCCGCAGGCGCCGGCACCGATTCGAGATTGACCAAGGCCTGACGTACCGCCTCGCGCGCAAACGCGTGCGCGCGACCGTTCGCCAGCAGCTCGCGATAGCCATAACGGCCGCCGCCACCGGAACTGCCGGATTCGCGACGCCCGTTCTGCTCGGCAATCACGTTCACATTCAGGCGCACCAGCGGACGCACATCCGCCGCAAGCGTACCGTCGGCCGCCGCCACCAGCACGGTATCGAGCACGGCGGACAGGCTGACCACAACCTGCGATACGCGCGGATCGAGCGCACGCGTGAATTTGTCCACGTCGCGCAGAAGTGTAATTTTTTCATCGTTGCCGATGCTCTCCACCGGATCCAGCGGCGGATACAGCGCAGTCGCGTTGCGCGCCGTCAGCGCATGCGTATTGCGATCCGTGCCGGACTGCGCGATCGCGCGCGCGCTTTTCGCCGCAGCAAGCAGTTCCGGCAGAACGATTTCGTCGGAATAGGCGAAGCCGGTCTTCTCCCCGCTCATCGCGCGCACGCCGACGCCCTGCTCGATCGAGTGATTGCCTTCCTTGACGATACCGTCCTCGAGCACCCACGACTCGCTGCGCGAATGCTGGAAATACAGATCGGCAGCGTCGATCGAGGGGCCGATCAACTGCGCAAACACGCGATCCAGATCGCCTGAGGCAAGGCCGCCCGGATTGAGCAGGCGCTGTTCGGCGAGGGCAAGCAAGGTCATGAAAATCCTTCAAACACGGGTATGTAGAGGAGATAGGATCGATGATGCATGGTTGCAAGTCCACTTAGTGCCGTCATTCCCGCGAAGGCAGGAATCCAGTTTTTCGCTTGTCGTTCCCGCAAAAGTCGGAATCCATTTGCTTTTGATCTACAAAACCATAGAGCAAGAACTGGATTCCCGCCTTCGCGGGAATGACGAGCCAAAAGCGGCGATGGCGGACTGCTTTGCGGTGCAGCTTGCGCCGCACCGCCATCTTCGGCATTGTGCCCGGATTCAAACGCATGTTCGATTACGATGACGACCAACGCCCAGCACCCACTTTATCCGCACCTGCTCGCTCCGCTCCACCTCGGCTTCGTCACTCTGCCCAACCGCGTACTGATGGGCTCGATGCATACGGGCCTGGAGGATCATGCGCGCGATTACGTCAAGCTCGCCGCGTATTTCGCCGAACGCGCGCGCGGCGGCGTCGGGCTGATGGTGACCGGCGGTCTTGCGCCAAATATTGCGGGCTGGCTCAAGCCCTTCGCCGGGCGCTTGTCGATGCCTTGGCATGTGGCGCGGCATCGCCTGGTAACTAGTGCGGTGCATGCCGAGGACGGTCGTATCTGCCTGCAGATTCTGCATGCCGGTCGCTACGGCTACCAGCCGCTGTCGGTCGCGCCGTCGAAAATCAAATCGCCGATCACGCCCTTCACTCCGCGTGCGCTGTCAACAGGCGGCGTCGAAAAAACCATCGAGGATTTCGTCAACTGCGCCAAGCTCGCGCAGGACGCCGGCTACGATGGCGTCGAGATCATGGGCAGCGAAGGTTATCTGCTCAACCAGTTCATCGCCGCGCGCACCAACCAGCGCAGCGATGCCTGGGGCGGCAGCGCGGAGAAACGCCAGCGCTTTCCGGTCGAAATCGTGCGCCGCACGCGCGCGGCAGTGGGCAGGGAGTTCATCATCATCTATCGCCTGTCGATGCTCGATCTGGTCGACAACGCGCAAAGCTGGGACGAGATCGTGCAGTTGGCCAAGGCCGTCGAGGCCGCCGGAGCTACGCTGATCAACACCGGCATCGGCTGGCACGAAGCGCGTGTGCCGACCATCGTCACCAGCGTGCCGCGCGCGGCGTTCGCCTGGGTGACGAAGAAACTCAAGGGCGAAGTCGCCATTCCTCTGATCACGACCAACCGCATCAATATGCCCGAGGTCGCCGAGAAGATAATCGCTGACGGCGATGCGGACATGGTGTCGATGGCGCGCCCGCTGCTCGCCGACGCTGATTGGGTGAAGAAAGCCGCCGCTGGACGCAGTTCGCGCATCAATACCTGTATCGCCTGCAATCAGGCATGCCTGGATCACGTGTTCGAGAACGCACATGCGACCTGCATGCTCAATCCGCGCGCGTGCAACGAGACGGAGCTTATCATACAAAAATCCACAATGCGCAAAAAGTACGCGGTGGTCGGCGCCGGGCCCGCTGGCCTCGCTTGCGCGACGACGCTGGCGGAGCGCGGCCACAATGTCACTTTGTTCGATGCGGCCGGCGAAATCGGCGGCCAGTTCAATATGGCCAAACGCATTCCGGGCAAGGAAGAGTTTCACGAATCGCTGCGCTACTTCGGCCATCGCATCGAGGATACCGGCGTCGAACTGTGCTTGAACATGCGCGCCACGGTCGATTCGCTGCGCGGGTACGACGGCGTGATTCTCGCCACCGGCGTCACTCCGCGTGGGCTGAATATTCCAGGTGCCGACCGTGCCAACGTGTTGAGTTATCTCGACGTGGTTCTGCTCGGCAAGCCGGTCGGCAAGCGCGTCGCAATCGTCGGCGCGGGCGGCATCGGATTCGACGTTGCCGAATTTCTCACCCAGGCCGAGCCTTCGCCGACGATGGATATCGCGCGCTGGTCGCACGAATGGGGCGTCGATCCGACGTATGCGAATCGCGGCGGCCTCGCCAAACCCGCGCCCGAGCCTTCTGAGCGCGAAGTCTGGCTGCTGCAGCGCACACCCGGCACGCCGGGCAAGCACCTCAACAAGACCACCGGCTGGGTGCACCGCGCCGCGCTGAAGATGAAGAACGTGAAGATGCTCGGCGGCGTAAGCTACGAGCGCATCGACGATGACGGCCTGCACGTCACGATTGACGGCAGGCCGCAAGTTATACAAGTGGATAATGTGATTGTCTGCGCCGGCCAGGAACCGCGTCGCGAGTTATTCGACGCGCTCAAGGCGGCGAGTATCGATGTGCATCTGATCGGCGGTGCCGATGTCGCTGCGGAGCTCGACGCGAAGCGGGCGATTGCGCAGGGGACGAAATTGGCTATCACCATCTAGTCGATAATGAACCACGTCGTATTAATTGGTACATCACATCAGTTCCAAAGGGGACACCCAAGTTGTTCCCAAGAAGAGGAGCAGCAGTTCGTTGACTTCATCCAAGCGGTATGTTTGAAATATCGAGTTGCGGCTGTTGGCGAAGAGATGAGTGCTCAGCTCATGATTAAAGAGCCAAGATCAGAGACCACATGCGCTACAGTAGCCTCAAGGCTTGGCTTGCAGCACACCTATTGCGAGCCTTTGCCACAAGAGCGCGCGGCACTTGGTATTCAAGACAAACAAAGCCTTCAAGCAGAAGCTCTTAGGCAGCAATGGCCGGACGCGAAGCTGAATGCCGAAATCCGGCATTCGTTTGAACTTCGAGAGTCTTACTGGTTGCGAAAGCTTGAAGAAATGGACTTATGGCCTGTTGTGTTCGTATGCGGAGCGGACCACGTTGATTCATTCCAGGCCAAGCTCAACGAGGCAGGTCACAGTATCTTTGTTGCATACAAAGATTGGTCTCCAGGTCATGGATCGAACTAGCCCGAGCTCTATCTGATATCTGCCTTCCACGCATAGAAATCGAATAGTTGATTCGTATACGTTTCGACGACGGCGCTGAACGGCATCTGCGCCGATGTATACAACACCGCTTGGTGACGCAGCAGGGCGTGCGGGATGCGCATGGGTTCGCGCCCGGCAATCGGCGCGGACATTTCCCAACCCTGCGGCAACGGCGACCAGAGCAACTCGGCCGACAAGGTACGGCGCTGGAAGCCGAGCGATTTGACCACCTTGCCGAACGGCTCGTTGGTGGTGTCGAGCTGTCGATTCATCTCGGCGCTGAGACGGCCCGGCACATACCAGTTGTCGGCCTCGGACAGCACATGCTCGCCGCACAGGAGTTGCACATGCCGATAGCCAATCGGCTCAGCGGTGTCGACCGCAAGCTTTGCGCGCAAGTCTTCGGGAATCGGCTTGGCCGCGTCGTGCAGGCGCCGCGCGACGATGCGTGCGGGGTCGGCGAGATGATGATCCGCGCACCAGCGTTCGAGCGTCAGTGTCGCGCTGTCGTGGCTGAGCAGATCGGCATTGAGCGTTTCGATCAGAGCGAGCAGTTCGACGCGTGCGGCGTAGTCGCTGCGTACCGGCGCTGCCGCGCAGGCGGCAATCGCGGCGGCGAGCAGGCAACATAGAACGACGCGGGTTCTCATGGCAGTATGGCGCGACATTGCCGAGAGAATTGCATGCGCACCCTACCGCTGTCGATCCTGCTTCTCGCCTGCGCCGCCTGTACGGCAACGACTCCACAAAAACCACCGGTCGCCGGGGCGCCAGCGTTCTTCCACATCGAGCCGGTGCGGCCGGTGGCCGAGTTGCTGCCGATCGCGCTGGCTGCGACGCCGCCGGTCGAACAGGGCGATTTCCGCGCGTCGGATCTGGTCGAACTGACCATACTCGAGCCAACGATCAAACTCGATATCGGTTACGCAACGAGGAATAACTTTCTCGGTACGCCGCTGTATAGTCAGGCACGCGCGTTCATGCAGCGTCCCGCAGCCGAAGCACTGGTGCGTGTGCAGCATGCGCTGGCCAGGGAAGGCTACGGACTGCTCGTGCACGATGCCTATCGGCCGTGGTACGTGACGAAAATCTTCTGGGATGCGACGCCCGTGGACAAGCATCAGTTCGTCGCCGATCCGGCCACCGGTTCGCGCCACAATCGCGGCTGCGCGGTCGATCTGACCTTGTACGATCTGAAAACCGGTCGCGCGGTCGAGATGCCGAGTCTCTACGACGAAATGTCCGGCCGCGCTTACCCGAATTACAGTGGCGGCGACACACAGGCGCGCGCACGGCGCGATCTATTACGCCGCTACATGGAAGCCGATGGCTTCAGCGTCTACGAATACGAGTGGTGGCATTTCGACTACCACGACTGGAAATCGTACGCGATGCAGAACAAGCGCTTCGAAGAGCTTGCACCGGCGCGATAGGATCGAATCCAGCAAGATTTTGGCATTTTGTCATTCCAGCGAAAGCTGGAACCCAGTTCTTTTTTGGCAGCCGACCAAGCTGGATGACCAGCTTCGCTGTTGTAAAGCGCTTCCGGCTTTCGCTGGAATGACGAGCAAGAACTCGCCTGCGCCACCTCGCTATCAAGCTCGTTTGTCGATCGGCAAAAACGCTCGGTCGTCCGGCCCGATGTAGTTGGCGCTGGGACGAATGATCTTGTTGTCGATACGCTGCTCGATGATGTGCGCGCTCCAGCCCGAGGTGCGCGAAATGACGAATAACGGGGTGAACATCGCCGTCGGCACGCCCATCATGTGATAGCTCGACGCGCTGAACCAGTCGAGATTCGGGAACATTTTTTTTGTGTTCCACATCAACGTCTCGATGCGCTCGGAGATGTCGAACAGGCGTTGGTTGCCGCCCTCCGCGCACAGCTTGCGCGAGATTTCCTTGATGATCGGATTGCGCGGATCGCCGATCGTGTAGACCGGATGGCCGAAACCGATGATGATTTCCTTGCGCTCCATGCGCGCGCGAATGTCGGCCTCGGCTTCGTCCGCACTGCGATAGCGCGAGATGATTTCCATCGCTGCCTCGTTGGCACCTCCGTGCTTGGGGCCGCGCAGCGCACCGATCGCGCCAGTGATCGCGGAATAGAAATCGCTGTTGGTGCCGGCAATCACGCGTGCGGTGAAGGTCGACGCGTTGAACTCGTGCTCGGCATACAGGATCAGCGATTGGTCGAGCGCGCGCGCGTGCAGCTCGCTCGCCTTGCGCCCGTGCAAAAGGTGAAGGAAATGTCCGGCGATCGACTCGTCGTCGGTCTGCGTGTCGACGCGCTTGCCGTTGTGCGACCAGTGATACCAGTACAGCAGGATCGAGCCGAAGCTCGCCATCAGGCGATCGGCGATATCGCGCGCTCCAGTGATGCCGTGATCGTCCTTTTCCGGCAGCACGGTGCCGAGTACCGAGGCGCCGGTGCGCATCACGTCCATCGGATGCGTTGCCGCAGGCAGCACTTCGAGCGCGGCCTTGACCGGCGCAGGCAGACCGCGCAGCGCCTTCAGTTTGGCGCGATAGGCGGCAAGCTCGGCCTTGTTCGGCAACGCCTCGTGCAGCAGCAGATAGGCGACTTCCTCGAACGTCGCATGCTGCGCGAGGTCGGCGATGTCATAGCCGCGATAATGCAGATCGTTGCCGGTGCGGCCCACTGTACAGACCGCACTGTTGCCGGCAACCACACCGGACAAGGCCACGGATTTTTTTGCTTTCGGCAGAATTTGGACGGGCTCGCTCATGAGTCTTCCTTTGCCGAGGTCCTGCCTCGGAAGTTGTCGTGAATCAATTCCTGGCCGGCGCGGCGAACAACTCGTCGAGCCGTCGTTCGTACTCATGGTAGCCGATGCGGTCGTACAGCTCCTCGCGCGTCTGCATCGTGTCGAGTACATTCTTCTGATGGCCGTCCTTGCGAATGGCCGTATAAACGGCTTCGGCGGCCTTGTTCATCGCGCGGAACGCGGACAACGGATACAGCACGATGCCAACGCCGACGCTGCGCAGCTCATCCACCGCGAACAGCGGCGTCTTGCCGAATTCGGTGATGTTCGCCAGCACCGGTACCTTGAGGGCGTCGACGAAGCGTTTATACGTAGGCAAATCGTAGGCGGCTTCGGCAAAGATGCCGTCGGCGCCGGCTTCGACGCAGGCGATCGCCCGCTCGATCGCGGCGTCGACGCCTTCCATCTGGATCGCGTCGGTGCGCGCGATGAGGAAAAAATCCGCGTCGGTCTTCGCATCCGCCGCCGCCTTGACACGATCGGCCATTTCCTGACGGCTGACGATCTCCTTGCCGGGCCGGTGACCGCAGCGCTTGGCGCCGACCTGATCCTCGATATGGCAGGCGGCCGCGCCGAACTTGATCAGCGACTTGACCGTGCGCGCGATATTGAACGCGCTCGGCCCGAAGCCGGTGTCGATATCGACCAGTAGCGGCAGATCGCAGATGTCGGTGATGCGGCGCACGTCGGTCAGCACATCGTCGAGGGTGTTGATGCCCAGATCCGGCAGCCCGAGCGAGCCAGCGGCGACACCGCCACCGGAAAGATAGATCGCGCGATAGCCGGCTCGCCTGGCGAGCAGCGCGTGATTGGCATTGATCGCGCCGATCACCTGCAGCGGGTTTTCGGCGGCAAGCGCGACGCGGAAACGCGCGCCAGCGGAGGTGACCTGACTCATGGTGGCTCCTAAGCGAACACGACATTTTATCCCAGACAAGCAGGACGCGGCATATTCTTTGGAAAACCCCGCCGGTTTCACGCCAAGGGCTTATGGCATACCATCGCGGCATGAGCACTGCGTCCGCCACGGCTTCACCGCTGCTGCAGTCCGCGCGAGACGCACTGTTGCGCTTGTTGCCGGATATCGAAGCATTGTATGCGTTCGGCAGCCGCGCACGTGACGACGCGCGTGCGGATTCCGACCTTGACCTCGCCGTGCTCGGCGCGGCGCCGCTAGCGCCACTACGCCGGTTCGAAACGCAGCGCGAATTGTCCGCACTGCTCGGCTGCGATGTCGATCTGGTGGATTTGTATACAGCCAACAGCGTTTTGCGCTCAGAGGCGGTTACGCAGGGGCTGCCACTGTTCAAACGCGACGCCGACCGCGTACTGGATTTCGAAGCGCGCGTGCTCGGCGACTACGCCGCGCTCCTCGACGCCACGCGGGCACTGCGCGAAGGCATCCGTGAACGCGGCACGGTGTACGCGCGATGAGTCCGCTGGGCCTGGGGAAAATTGCTGCGATCGAGCGCAGCATCGCGCGGGCGCGTGA
>JAYTQX010000405.1:0-3796 GCA_043746455.1 Pseudomonadota bacterium | reverse complement strand
ACGTCGAGCGCGCGGCAGGCTTCCCATAGAGGCTCGGGGTGCGGTTTGTGCCGGCTCACGCGATCGCCGCCGAGGACGATCTGCAAATAGGGCGCGATCGCGAAACGCGCGAGGATCGCCTCGGCCAGATGCTGCAATGCGTTGGTGACGACGCCAAGTTTGAGACCGCGTGCCGACAGCTCGCGCAGGCAATCGAGCACACCGGGGAAAATCTGTCCGCGCTTGCCGATCTGCATTTCATAGTGGCGCAGATACGTCGCCAGCAGCGGCTCGACCAGACGCTCGCGTGCGTCCGCGCCCAGCGTTCTTTGCGAGTCCAGTACGCGCTGCGCGAGCACGCGCGGACCTTTGCCGATAAAGGCGCCGACATGCGCCGTTTCGAGCGTGCGCAGACCGAATTCCTCCAGTGCACCGTTCATCGCCGCGGCGATATCCGGCAAGGTGTCGACCAATGTGCCATCCAGATCGAACAGCACGGCGCGAAAATGAAATCCGCTCACGGCCGCGCCTGGGTGGAATGGGCCACCAGCTCGCGCACATTCGCGGCCACGTTCGCCGGTGTAAATCCGAACAACTCGAACAATTGCGACGCGGGCGCGGACTCGCCGAAGCGATCGATGCCGATCACGCGTCCGCCGTCGCCGACCAGACGATACCAGGGCGCGCTGACACCGGCCTCGATCGCCAGCCGTGGCAGGCCGCGCGGCAGCACGTGCTCGCGATAATCCGCCGGCTGCGCATCGAAGGTCTCGATGCTCGGCATGGATACGATGCGCACTTGTATATTTTCCGCAGCAAGGGCCGCACGTGCCGCGACCGCGGTCGCGACTTCGGAACCAGTCGCGATCACGACCGCATCCGGCTTGCCGTTCGGTGCATCCGCGAGCACATAGCCGCCGAGCGCGATCATCGCGACCTGATCGGGCGTGCGCGGTTGTGCGGGCAGATTCTGGCGCGTGAGGATCAAGCAGGTCGGGCCATCCATGCGCTCGATCGCGGCAATCCATGCGGCCAGGGTTTCGGTGGCATCGCAGGGACGCAGCACGCGCAGGTTCGGGATCAGGCGCAAGCTGGCGACATGCTCGATCGGCTGATGCGTCGGTCCGTCCTCGCCAAGACCGATCGAATCGTGGGTAAGCACGAAGATCACGCGCTGGCGCATCAACGCGGCCATGCGGATCGCGTTGCGGCTGTAGTCGGAGAACGTGAGGAAGGTGCCGCCGTAGGGAATATAGCCGCGGTGCAGCGCGATGCCGTTCATCGCGGCGCTCATGCCGAATTCGCGTACGCCGTAGTTGATGTGATTGCCGAATGCCGGGCCGCTGCCGTCGCGGCGCACCGCGATGGAGCCCTTGAAATTGGTCAGGTTCGAACCGGTCAGATCGGCCGAGCCGCCGAGCAGTTCGGGCAGTTTCGGCGCGAGCAGATCGAGCGCATTCTGCGAAGCCTTGCGCGTGGCAATCGCCGGCATCGCCGCCTGCACCTCGGCGAGTTTCGCGCGCGCGAAGGCTTTCCAGTCCGCCGGCAACTCGTCCGCGATGCGGCGCTTGAACTCCGCGGCAAGTTGCGGGAAGGCCTTGGCGTAGGCGTCGAAACGCTGCTGCCACTGCGCCTCGATGCGCGCTCCTTCGGCTCGCGCGTTCCATTGCGCGTAGACCGCGTCTGGAATATCGAATGCGGCATGCGACCAGCTCAGCGATTTTCGCGTCGCCGCGAGTTCGTCCGCACCGAGCGGCGATCCGTGCACATCATGACTGCCGGCCTTGTTCGGGCTGCCCTTGCCGATCACGGTCTTGCAGCACAGCAGGCTGGGTCTGTCGTGCTGCGCGCGCGCTGCGACCAGCGCGGTCTCGACCGCCGCCGGATCGTGGCCGTCGACAGCGCGCACGACATGCCAGCCGTAGGCTTCGAAACGTTTCGGCGTGTCGTCGGCGAACCAGTGCTCGACGTGGCCGTCGATCGAGATGCCGTTGTCGTCGTAAAAGCAGATCAGCTTGCCGAGGGCCAGCGTACCCGCGAACGAGGCCGCCTCGTGGCTGATCCCTTCCATCAGGCAGCCGTCGCCGAGAAACACATACGTATGATGATCGACGATCGCATGACCTTCGCGATTGAATTCGCGCGCGAGCAGCGCCTCGGCCAGCGCCATGCCGACGGCATTTGTCAGACCCTGCCCCAGCGGGCCGGTCGTGGTTTCGACGCCCGGCGTCATGCCATATTCGGGATGTCCGGGCGTCTTGCTGTGCAGCTGGCGGAAGCGCTTGAGCTCGTCCAGCAGCAGGTCGTAGCCGCTCAAGTGTAAAAGTGCATAAAGCAGCATCGAGCCGTGACCGTTCGACAGCACGAAGCGATCGCGATCGGGCCAGGCCGGATTCGCCGGATTGTGGCGCAGGTAGCGCTGCCACAGCACCAGCGCGATCTCGGCCATGCCCATCGGCGCGCCGGGATGGCCGGAGTTCGCGGCCTGCACCGCATCCGCCGCAAGGAAACGAATCGCGTTGGCGAGGTCCTGCTGGGTGGCTGCGAGCGGTCGGATTTCAGCGTTCATTTTATTCACTCAAACTTGAATGTTCTTCCCTTCTCCCCGCGGGAGAAGGTGCCTGAAGGGCGGATGAGGGAAGAGCCTCGCAACAGCCAGTGACATCTCTGCCGGAAACGCCCTTCCCTCATCCGGCGCTGCGCGCCACCTTCTCCCGTCGGGAGAAGGGAAGCTACGCCGCCAACGCACGCCGCTTGCGATCCATCAACTGCAGAATCATCGGCGTGAATATCAGTTCCATCGCCAGACCCATCTTGCCGCCGGGCGCCACGATCGTATTCGGCCGGCTCATGAACGAGTCGTGCAGCATGCTGAGCAGGTACGGAAAATCGATGCCTTTCGGATTGGCAAAACGGATCACCAGAAAACTCTCGTCCGGCGACGGGATATAGCGCGCGACGAACGGATTGGACGTATCTACCGTGGGCACACGCTGGAAATTCACGTGCGTGCGCGAAAACTGCGAGCAGATGTGGCTGACGTAATCGGGCATGCGGCGCAGGATCGTGTCGGTCACCGCCTCCTGACTATAGCCGCGCATGCGCTGATCGCGATGCAGTTTCTGGATCCATTCCAGGTTGATGATCGGTACCACGCCGACCTTCAGATCGGCGTAACGCGCGACATCGACGTCGCCGTCGACCACGGCGCCGTGCAGGCCTTCGTAGAACAGCAGATCGGTGCCCTTGGGCACATCCTCCCACGCGGTGAACGTGCCCGGCTCCTGCTTGTACGGTGCGGCCTCGGCCGGGTCGTGCAGGTATTTGCGCGTCTTGCCGGTGCCGGTTTCGCCATAGCTGTGGAACAGGTCTTCGAGCTCCTTGAACAGATTCGCTGCGGGGCCGAAATGACTGTAGTTGCGATCGCCGCGCACTTCGGCATCCTTCATCTCCTTGCGCATTTCCAGGCGGTTGAAGCGATGGAAGCTGTCACCTTCGACCAGCTGCGCCTTCAGGTTTTCGCGCCGGAAAATATTCACGAAGCTCGACATCACCGTGGTGGTGCCGGCGCCGGAGGACCCAGTGATAGCGATAACGGGAAACTTGGTCGACATCGACGATTCCTCGTTGGCTACGCGCGCGCTTCGGGACGAAACAGCGAGCGTTCGTTGAACAGCGGCGAGACGAAGGGTTGGTCCGTACCGTCGTCGAACTCGCGGTGATAGCGCTCGATGCGCTCGACTTCGCATTTGGACCCGAGGATCACTGGCACGCGCTGATGCAATTGCTCGGGTTGCTTGTCGAGAATGCGGTTGCG
>JAYTQX010000404.1:0-3618 GCA_043746455.1 Pseudomonadota bacterium | reverse complement strand
CAGCCGATCGCCAGCAACAGTGTGAGTATCAGCAGTTCGCTTCCGCTCACGCGCTGTGCGCCGCGCTCGCCGTGGTACCAAGCCAGCGCCAGCATGATGAAGAACCCGATCGCCACCACCACGATCGCGATGCGGATGAATTGCTCGGGCCAACCAAATCGCTGCGCAACGAGATCGAGTCCCTGCAGCAATGCGAAAGCACCAGCGACGTAAGCCAGCGCCCACTGCACCAGCTTGCGTTCGCGCAGGCGTTGCAGTAAGTCGCTCACAATCGAGCCGCCCGCCATGATGTCCGGCAATTGTCGGGAGATTCGAAAATTTCCAGTCGCGTCATTTCGCCACCGTCGGCGCCGCAGTGAAGTCACGCGCAGGGACGACCTTCTCCGCCAGTGCCTCGAATCGAGGATCGCCGTGCAACGGCGCAAGCATCGGGTCTACGCGGATCGGCGCGATATCGAAGCCATCGCGCTCGCGGTAGCCTTGTTCCAGCCAATTGATCGCTTCGGCGCGATCGCCCAGGCCGAGATACACAATAGCGATGGAATAGGCCTCGACGTAACGGTCCTTGCGCGTCGCGAGAAGCTGTTCGAGGATTTTTCGCGCTTCATTCGTCCGACCGGTCGTTCCGTAAAGATGCCCGAGCAGGCCGAATGGAAACGGATCGCCGCCGCTGGACTCAATCGATGCCTGATATTCGGCCGCGGCTTCGGACGGGGAACCGGACAATTCCAGCGCCGTGCCCAGCATGTAGTGCGCAAAATAAAACCCCCCATCCATCTCGGTGGTTCCCCGCAGCTGTGCGATGGCCGCATCGTAGCGCCGCGCATAAATGTAACCCTGAGCAAGGTTCGTATTGATGATCAGCGACAGCGGGTCGAGTTCCAGCGCACGCTTCAGCTCCGCGATTTCACGTTCGGTCTGACCCGACGCGGCCAATGGATGATTGCCGAGCCAGTGATGAGCCGTCGCATTGTTCGGGTCGAGCGCGATGGCGCGCTGGAGTTCGGCGGCCGATCCGGGCATGTCGAAATCGTAGACGAACTTGACCATGCCAAGCGCAGCATGCGCGTCGGCCGACGTGGCATCGAGCGCCAACGCTTTCTTCGCGGCGACTTCGGCTTGGGGCAGGCAATCTTTCGGAGCACAGCCGCCGTAGCCCGGCAACAGCAACCATCCCTGCGCCGTCATTGCATAGGCAAGCGCGTAATTCGGATCCTTGTCAATCGCCTTGCCGAAGTAATCGATCGATTTGCGCAGATTGGCGGCGACCCGCTTGTTCCAGAGAAAGCGGCCTTGCAGGTAAAACTGGTAAGCCTCTGGGTTTTCGGTCGGTCGCGCGGCCAGCGCGAGCTGCTCCGACCCGGTCAGCTTGGCCTGCAGCGCTTCGGAAATCGTTTTTGCGATGTCGCTCTCGACCGTGAAGATGTCGGTGAGCTTGCGGTCGTACAGGTCGGCCCACAAATGCGCATCGGTGCGCGCGTTGATCAGCTGCACGTTCACGCGCACCTGGTCGTTGACCTTCTGCACGCTGCCTTCGAGGATGTTCGCGACACCGAGTTGCCGCGCGATCTCCGAGAGGTTGCCGGGCCGCGCGGCAAACTGCTGGGTCGAGGTACGCGAGATGACCTTCAATGCACTGATCTTGGAAAGACGCGTGAGGATTTCATCCTGAATGCCTTCGGCGAAATAGGCGTTGGTCTTGTCGTCCGACAGGTTCTCGAATGGCAGCACGGCGATCGACTTATCCTGGATTGCAGCGTCCGCGGCGGCCGGCGGTTTCGCCGAGGCTGCACCCACACTTGTCGCCGACGGTTCCGTTGCGGTTGGCGCAAAACGCAGGATCACCACGCCGCCGATCACCAGTAACAGAGCGAGGATCAGCAATTCCGTTCCGGACACGCGCTGCGCGCCGCGCTCGCCGTGATACCAAGCAAGCACCAGGGCGACGAAGAACCCGATGACCAGCGCGATGATGACGAAGCGGATGACCTGTTCCGGCCAGCCGAACCGCTGCGCCACGATATCGAGCACCTGGATCAACGCGAATGCAGCAGCGACATAAGCCAGCGCCCATTGCACCAGCTTGCGTTCGCGCAGACGCTGCAGAAAGTCATTCATGCGCAGCGTTAGCGAAAAGTGGGGATCGTGGCGGATCGGATTCTGCCCCGACTAGGGCGTACGCAGTCGCCACGCGGTATACGTGGTTGCGTCGCATTTCACGCCAAAGCCAAGCCTTCGCCATGCCGATCGCCCCTGCAACGGTCGCCCCTGCAACGGTCGCCCAAATTACAGCATAACAGTCGCAACGGCGCAGAGCGGAACTTGATCCAGCGGATTGCTCAAGCACACATATGACACGCTTCGCCAGCAGGCGCTTCGAAGCAACTTCAGGGTGAACCCGACAACGCCTCTTGAATGTCCTCGAGCCCGTAGCCGCGCGTCTCGATGCCGCTGCGCAGCAGCATGAAACCGGAGATCGCCATCGGCACCGCGATCAGCACGGCGGACAGCATGAAGTGCGTGAAGAAACCGCTTACCCCAAGGCCAGCTCCGAGGATGCCGCCAAACTTGGAGCTGGCCGCGACCAGACCTGAACCGGTGCCACGCAAATGCACGGGGTAGATTTCGGCGGCATACGGAATCAACATCGCGATCACGCCGCTGACGCTGACCAGCAAGGCCGCGGTGGCAATGATGGTCGCGCTTGCGGATTGCACATGCGCCAGCGCCATGAAGAAAAACGCAAGCAACGCGAACGTGGTGAGTGCGATGAACAGCACCAGCGATCGGATCGAGCTCCAGCGGTGATACAACCAGACCACGAGGCCGATGCCCGGTAGGGCGAGAACCGCCGACCATGTCAGCAACGCGCTGGTGGCATTGGCCTGCACACCGAGGTTGGTCAGGTTGATCGGCAACCAAAGCACGAAGCCGAAGTTCACCAAGCCCCATGCGGTGCCGCAGACCAGAAGACCCCAAGTGATCGGCGCATGGCGCCCGCGCAGCAGCTGGCGCATGCCGATGACCGGATGCAGCTCGTCGGGAATCGCGGTGGCGACGGAATTGTCGTCGTCGGGTGCGATCCGGTTGCGCGCGTCGGCGATCGATTTCGCGCCGGAGAATTTCAACAGCACCGCGCGCGCTTCGTTTTCCAGACCGACATTGGACAGGAAGCGCGGCGACTCGGGGATCCAGCGATTGAGCAGCAGGATGATCGCGCCGGTCGGCAGGTTCAGCAGCCACAGCGCGCGCCAACTGAACGTAGGTTCCAGCAGCATCGCTGCCCCCGCAGCCGCCAGGTATCCGGCCGATGTGCCGATACCGCCGAGCATGACCAGCAGCCAGCCGCGCTGTGCGGCCGGTACCGTCTCGGCCATCAGCGTGAACGCGATCGGCAACAGGCCGCCGGCTGCCAGGCCCATCAGGAAACACATCGCCAGATTCCAGCCGTAGCTCGGCATCGCTCCACAGATTGCGGTGCCCATGAACATCAGTGCCGATAACAGGATCGCCGCGCGTCGGCCGAACAGATCGCCGATGCGCCCCCACAGCACCGAACCCACGGTCGTTCCGATCAGCGCCACGAACGCGAGCAAACCTCCGGTCTGCTTGCTGATC
>JAYTQX010000403.1:0-1588 GCA_043746455.1 Pseudomonadota bacterium | reverse complement strand
GAGGTCGACGTCGATATCGTCGTAGACAAGGGCGGCAACGTGCTGATCGGCGGCATCATGGAGCATATCGAGGAGGCCGGCGTGCATTCCGGCGATTCGTCGTGTTCGCTGCCGCCGTATTCGCTACCGGCGAAAGTGCAGGACGAGTTGCGCGTGCAGGTGACGCAGATGGCGCGCGAACTGCGGGTCGTGGGCTTGATGAACACCCAGTTCGCGATCCAGACCGACGAAAATGGCGGTGCGACGATCTTCATCCTTGAAGTCAATCCGCGCGCCTCGCGCACCGTGCCCTTCGTGTCCAAGGCGACCGGCGTCGCGCTGGCCAAGATCGCGGCGCGCTGCATGGTGGGCAAGAGCCTGGCTGAGCAGGGCGCCACGCGCGAGATCGTGCCGAAGTATTTTTCGGTCAAGGAAGCGATTTTCCCCTTCCTCAAGTTTCAGAACGTCGATCCGATCCTTGGCCCCGAGATGCGCTCGACCGGCGAAGTGATGGGCGTCGGCCGCAGTTTCGGCGCCGCGTTCGCGCGCGCGCACGAGGCGGCGAATATCTCCGCGCCGAAGATCGGCAAGGTGTTCCTCTCGGTGCGCGATGCCGACAAGCCGCGCGTGCTGCTGGTCGCGCAGGACCTGATCAAGCGCGGCTACAGTCTCGTGGCGACTTCCGGAACCTGCACATATCTCACCGCGCATGGCATCGCCTGCGAACGCATCAACAAAGTGGCCGAAGGCCGGCCGCATATCGTCGATCTGGTCAAGAACGGCGAGATCGTGTTCATCGTCAATACCACCGAAGGCAGACAGGCGATCGCCGATTCGTTTTCGATCCGGCGCGAAGCGCTGCAGCAGCGCATCACCTATTCGACCACCGTTGCCGGCGCACGCGCACTCGTCCACTCCCTCGATTTTCGCAGTGGCGGCGACGTCAACAGCCTGCAGGAACTGCATAAGGAACTCGCATGAAGCGTGCCCCGATGACCGCAAAAGGTGCCGAACGCCTGCGTGGCGAACTCGATCGTCTGAAGTCGACGGAGCGTCCGCGCATCATCGCGGCGATTGCCGAGGCGCGCGCGCACGGCGACCTGAAGGAGAACGCCGAATATCACGCCGCGCGCGAGCTGCAGGGCTTTATCGAAGGCCGCATCAATGAGCTCGAGGGCGCTCTAAGCTTCGCCGAAGTGATCGATATCTCGCGCCTCAATACGAACGGCAGGATCGTGTTCGGCGCGACGGTCGATCTGGTCGAGGAAGCCAGCGGCGATGAGGTCACCTATCAGATCGTCGGCGACCTCGAAGCCGATATCAAGCAGCGCCTGATCGCGGTGAACTCGCCGCTGGCGCGTGCGCTGATCGGCAAGAGCGAAGGCGACAGTTTCGAGTTCCAGGCGCCCAACGGCGCCCGCCAGTACGAAATTCTCGCGGTGCGTTATTCGATCTGATTCGAGTATGCGATGCCGGGCTTGAAAAAGCTGACCCTGCTGCTGCCATCCTGGCCGCGGGGTGCCGGGCATGAATTCGCACCCACGTTGCTGCGCTGGCTTGCGCGCGGTGATCGTCTGGCCGGTGCCCCTGCCCGGCGCGAGGCGGTATT
>JAYTQX010000402.1:0-4088 GCA_043746455.1 Pseudomonadota bacterium | reverse complement strand
GTGCGGATAATGCACGGGCAAGATGTTTCTGCGCGCAAGTACTCGCAAGAAGGACGGCAAGATCCACCGCTACTACAGCGTGGTGGAGAACCGGCGTGTTGCGGGCGGGCGCGTGGTCCAGCGTCACGTGCTTTACCTCGGGGAGATCAACTCGTCCCAGGAGCGTGCGTGGCGTCGTTCGATTGAAGTCATCGAAGACGGCGCCGCTGCGAGGCGCACGGTGGCGCTGTTTGCGGAGGATCGGGTCGATGGGCTGATGCCGGACTCCTCGATCGTGACGGTGAAGCTCTCCTCGATGCGATTGCACCGGCCGCGGCAGTGGGGCGCGTGCTGGCTGGCGCTCAGTCTGTGGCAACTGTTGGACCTGGACGTTTTTTTCGCGCAAGCGTTGTCGCCCTCACGCAAAGGCACACGCTGGGACCAAGTGGTATTCGTGCTGGCGGCCTATCGGCTCATCAGCCCGGGAAGCGAGTGGCGGCTGCATCGAGAGTGGTTCGGGCGCACGGCGCTCGCTGATCTGCTCGGCGCCGACGAGGGGCTTGCCGATCAGCACGCGCTGTACCGATGTCACGACAAACTTTTGCAGCACAAACGGGCGCTGTTTGATCATCTCAGCGCGCGCTGGCGCGATTTATTCAACGTCACCTTCGAGGTGCTGCTGTATGACCTGACGAGCACGTATTTCGAGTCCGATCCGCCTCTGGATGAGGAGGATAAACGGCGCCACGGATACAGCCGCGATCATCGACCGGACTGCGTGCAAATCGTGATTGCCCTCATCGTGACCCCCGCAGGGCTGCCGCTCGCCTATGAGGTTCTGCCCGGCAATACCAGTGATTCGAGCACCTTGCGCGGTTTTCTCGCCAAGATCGAGGCGCAGTACGGCAAGGCGAGCCGCATCTGGTGCATGGACCGCGGCATCCCAACCGAGACCGTGCTCGAAGAAATGCGTCGCGCCGATCCGCCGATCCTGTATTTGGTCGGCACCCCGAAGGGGCGACTCAATCGCTTGGAGCAAGCCCTCACGGTGAAGCCCTGGCACGAGGCGCGCGCGGGGGTGAAGGTGAAGCTGTTACCCGAAGACAACGAACTCTACGTCTACGCCGAGAGCCGTGATCGCATCGCCAAGGAGCGTTCGATGCGAAAACGCCTGCTCAAGTGGCTCTGGGCGCGCCTGGCGCAAATCCAAGGCATGGAACTGACCCGCGATGCCTTGCTGATGAAGCTTGGATCAGCGCAGTCCAAAGCACCCGCCGCTTGGCGGCTCATCGATGTCAGCGTCGATGCGAATACCCCCGGTTTTACCTTTCGCTTGAACCGCGCCAAGCTCAAACAGGTGCGCCGCCGCGAAGGCCGATATCTGCTGCGCACGAACTTGACCGAGACGGATCCTGTGAAATTGTGGAATTACTATTTGCAGCTGGTCAAAGTCGAGGAGGCTTTCCGCACGCTGAAAAGCGATCTGGCGATCCGCCCGATTTACCACCAAGTCGAACCACGCATCGAGGCGCACGTGTTCTTGAGCTTCCTCTCCTACTGCCTGTACGTCACCCTGGGAGGTCAATTAAACGCGCTCGCTCCGGGGCTCACGGCACGCAGCGCACTGGAAAAATTCGCCGCCGTGCAAATGCTCGACGTGCATATCCCGACCACCGACGGACGCACCTTGATCCTCACCCGCCACACCGAGCCCGAGGCCGAACTTAAACTCCTACTCGATCAGCTCAGGCTCGTTCTACCCGCACAACCGAAGCCCAAAATCACCGCCGCCGACGCCGCCCACGCAACCCCGGCGTAGTGCAGACCTACGGGGGTCGACCCTCAGAAAATCAAAGAGTTGCCGTCGGCAACCCCTCGAATCGGCGAAGATCGGCTAGGGAAGCGTCAGCCGCAACGCGGCCTGAATCGACTCGCGCATCGCGGCGGGCACGTCGGCCTCGCGCGCGAATTCCGGCCAACGCGCGACCGCGCCGCGCACCTCGTCGAGCAGCGCGTCCGCCCGTCCGCGCTTCAGGCCGGCAACGGCCGCCACCGCGCGCAAGTCAGCGCGCGTGACATCCTCGCGCTTGCCGTTGATCGTCATCTGATGCCGCGCGGTCCACGCCCCGCCCGGGTTGTACGCATAGGTCACGTCGAATGCCGGCGCGAGCGACCAACGCCCGGTCTTGTCCATCACGAACGCGATGTTCTTCACGTGATCGTCCTGGTTGCGCGCAACCACGTTGAACGCCATGCGTCGGAACTGCTGCTCGAGATCACGCATCGGCAAGCCGAGCCGCTTGATTGCATCGAAGCACTGCGCGTAGGCGTGCGCGCCGGCGGCGTTGTAGTCAAGGTGCATGAGCGCACCCAAGGATTGCGTATGCAATTTCCCGCCATCATCGAGACGATCGAAACGGCGCGTCATGAAGTGGCGCCGGCCGCCCTCTTCGAGGAGCCGGCATTCCATCATCGTGATCCCGGCCGCCGCGGCCATCTTCGCGTACGCGTATTCGACGAGCGTATAGCCTCGCGGGTCCTCGAGCTCCTTGTCGCGGTTGCCGGATACGCCGTCGAACTTGAGCAGCCAGTACGTGAACCCCGGCGGCGCCGCGATCTGGCCCGAGCGCACCTCGTCGGTCGCGGGATTCCACGCGATCACCGCTTTCGCGCGCGCACCGCCCGCCGACGTCCCGACCCGCAGGATCTCGGTGAGCGCGGTATGACGGCGCGCGACGTCGAACGATCCGGCCAGATCGTGGCGTGCCATGAGCACCTCGGAGGCCAAGCGCACCAACGCATCGATCCGCAGCTTCCCGGAGCGGCTGAGCCCTTCGCGAACCGCCGGCGCATAGTCGAGCGCCCCCATCCCGCGCGTACCGACGAAGCAGAGCCGCTCGACCGCGTTGAAACTCGCCGGGCTTCGGCCTTGCGAGGCGAGCCACGCATCGATCAACGCATGACCGAAGCGATCCGGCAAGGAATCGGCGAGCAAGCCCGGCAGGCCCTGGAACGTGGGACGCGGCAATTGCGCAAAAGCGTAGATCCGCGGCGCGAGCGGCATCACAAGCGGCGCGACCTCGATGCGGCTCGCCGCGAACTCCGGGTCGTACTCGAACGCGGCAACCTCGGTCCCATCACCGAGCGATACCGCGCCGATTCGGCGCCCCCAGAGCCGCACTTCGGCGACGGTCGTCATCGACGCCTACTCGGCCCACTCCCACGGGCGATGCGGCGCGGCGCGCGCGGCGCGCGAACGCACCCGGCGGCGCTCGCGACCCTGGCGCTTCAGTTCTGCGAGCGGGCTCGCCGGCCGCTCCGGGATCAACCCATCGACGCCGTCGAACAGGTCCAGCGCGCGCAGTATCCGCACGAGACTCACGAACTCCGAGCCCTGCCCCGCTTCGATCCGCTCGAGGGTTCGCTTCGCAACGCCCGCGCGCTCGGCGAGCGCGGCCTGGGTGAGTTCGGCGGCGATCCGATGGCGCTCGAGGCGACGCCCCAAGGTCGCGAGGACCGCGGTATCGGTTAGCGTGTCCAAAATCAACGAAGAATCCGATGTATTCGCCATATAGGGCGAATTATAGATTATTTATGCAAATAGCACAATTCGCCATTTACGACGATTATTGAGGATTTTTTTATTTTATTTCGTTACTTATTACGAATTACTTTATCTCAAGGTATAGAAGGGAGAGTAAGGGCGATTTAGACTCTCGTGGCAATCGCCACCCAATAAGGTGTCGACGGGCTGAACTTGATATCGGTAAATCCGGCTTCAGCCAACATATTTTCAATCTCAACTTTGGTGAACCGCTTTTCAAGTTTCGTCCCGAATCTGTCTAACGCGTCTGTTCTTAGCGTATAGAGCGGCTTGCTGCGATAGTCTGATAGGGGAATGTTAAAAACGTCCTATCCGCTCGGTGCGGCGGGCGACGGCGTGGAGCCTTACGGCAGCCTGGTGCAAGCGAGCGACGGCGCTCTTTACGGGATGACGGTGCTGGGCGGCACGAACAACCTGGGTACAGTGTTCGAGCTCAACTGAATCGATCGAGGCCACAGGGGCGTTGCTGGCGTCGATAAAATGTACAGTACGCCTCAGCCACCGC